>JAJZHS010000230.1 GCA_021798395.1 Pseudomonadota bacterium | reverse complement strand
GCCGCAGGCCGCGGCCGCGGCCACGGTGTTGAGGGTCGCCGCCTTGACGGCCTGGTTGTCGTGTTCGGCAATGACAAGTACGGACATGGGGGTTCCTTCAGATCACCTTGGCTTCGTTCTTCAGCTTGTCGACCAGCGCGGCGACGTCGGGCACCTTGACGCCGGCGCCGCGCTTGGGCGGCTCGGCGACCTTCAGCGTCTGCAGCCGCGGCGAAACGTCGACTCCCAGCGACTCGGGCGTGACGGTGTCGAGCGGCTTTTTCTTCGCCTTCATGATGTTGGGCAGCGTGACGTAGCGCGGCTCGTTGAGCCGCAGGTCGGTGCTGACCACCGCCGGCAGCGCCAGTCCGACGGTCTCCAGGCCGCCGTCGACCTCGCGCGTGACCTGCAGCGCGCCGCCGTCGACCACGACCTTGGACGCGAACGTGGCCTGCCCCCAGCCGAGCAGCGCGGCGAGCATCTGCGCGGTCTGGTTGCAGTCGTCGTCGATCGCCTGCTTGCCCAGGATGATCAGCCGGGGCTGCTCCTTGTCGACCACCGCCTTGAGCAGCTTGGCCACCGCCAGCGGCTGCAGCTCGGATTCGGTGGCGACCAGCACGCCGCGGTCGGCTCCGATGGCCATCGCCGTGCGCAGCGTCTCCTGGCACGCGGCCACGCCGCAGCTGACGGCGATGACCTCGGTGGCGGCGCCGGCTTCGCGCAGGCGCATGGCCTCCTCGACGGCGATTTCGTCGAACGGGTTCATGCTCATCTTCACGCCGGCCAGGTCCACGCCGCTGCCGTCGGACTTGACCCGGACCTTCACGTTGTAGTCGACCACGCGTTTGACCGCGACCAGTACCTTCATGCGTTCGCTCCGATCGTTGCAGGATGATCGGCGATGATGCCAGAGCGGGGCCGGGCTAAAATCGCACGATCGTTCGTTTTCGACAGTGTATCGGCTTGTGCCCCGTCGAATCAAGCGCCGCGTCGCGCCAGATGCACGACGCGCTGCGCGAACGGAATCTCGACTCCGGCGTCGCGCAGCGCGCGCCAGATCGCCAGGTTGACTTCGCCGCGCACGTTCAGGGTGCCGTTCTCGGGGTCGGCGATCCAGTAGCCGACGGTGATCTGCAGCGCGTCGGCGCCGAATTCGGCCAGCACCGCGCTGGGTCCCGGCCGCGCCAGCACCCGCGGCACCGAGGCCGCCGCGCGCTCGAGCAGCGGCAGCACCTGGTGCGGATCGCAACCGTAGCTCACGCCGACGGTGGTCGACTGCCACACATTCGGGTCGGTGTACGACAGGTTTTCGATGCGGTTCGAGATCAGCATCTCGTTGGGCACCACCGATTCGGTGCCGCCGGGGCTGCGCACCAGGGTGTACCGCGTCTTGATGTCGAGAATGCGCCCCTGGAAGCCGTCGAGCCGGATGTTGTCGCCGACGCGCAAGCTGCGCTCGACCAGCACGACGAATCCCGAGACGTAATTGGCCGCGATGCGCTGCAGGCCCAGCCCGAGGCCGACGCCGAGCGCTCCGCCGAACACGCCGAGCACGGTCAAGTCGATGCCGACCATTTGCAGCGCCACGAGCAGCGCAACGGTGAAGATCACCGCGCGCAGCGCGCGCGACACGACCAGGCGCAAGTTGACTTCGAGCCGCGACTCGAGCAGCCGCGACTCGAGCAGCGACGACAGCCACAGCGCCATGACCAGTGTGACCACGACCCAGGTCGCGCCGCGCAGCAGCGTCCAGCCCGTCAGGCGCTGGCGCCCCAGGTGGACCGAGAAGCCATCGAGCGCCTCGATGATTTCGGGCAGCGCGCCGCTGAGGTGCAGCAGCAGCGCGGCCCACGCCACCAGATTGAGGCTGCGCACCAGCAGCCGCACCGCCTCGTTGCCCGGGAAGGCGCGCTGCGACACGCGCAGCGCAACGCGCGTGAGCAGCCACACGCCGAGCACCGGAAGCGCCAGCTTGAGCAGCGCGGCGTGCAGCAGCCACGGCGAGGCGTGGCGCGCCAGCTGCACCGCGAGCAGCGCCGCCAGCGGCAGCCCGGCGCCTTCGCGCAGCGCGGCGCGCAGCGCGTCGCGCCACGAGCCGACGTGCACGAAACGGTGTTCGAGCCAGGCGCCGACGGCGACGCCGATGGCGCGCGCGCCCGCCAGCACCTCGAACTGCCAGTGCAAGCGCGCGGGGGACTGGTGCAGCAGGGCTTGCAGCAACGGCGAGGTCATGCGAAGCAGCGCGGAGTATTCGACTCCGGCATGCTAGTCCACTGCGTCGGGGACATTGCCCCCCGTGAGGCCCCAGGAGGCCCAGCGCGTCGGTGCGCCGCCTGCCCAGGCGGCCAGCCCGGGCTGCGCGCCGCCGCGCCTACGATGCGCGCCAGGCCGGAGGCCGCTTGTCGATGAACGCCTGCACGCCTTCGAGAGCGTCGTCGTGCATGAAATTGCACGCCATGGTCTGCGACGCCAGCTGGTACGCGGCGGCCTGCCCCATTTCGATCTGGCGGTAGAACAGTTCCTTGCCCATCGCCACCGCCGAGGCCGGCTTGGTCAGGATCGACGCGACCAGCGACTCGACTTCGGCGTCGAGCGCGTCGGGCGCAGCGACGCGGTTGACCAGACCCCAGTCCAGCGCTTGCGCGGCGTCGATGAATTCGCCGGTGAGCAGCATTTCCAGCGCCTTCTTGCGCGGCAGGTTGCGCACCAGCGGCACGCTGGGCGTGGAGCAGAACAGCCCGACGTTGATGCCCGAGACGGCGAAGCGCGCGTCGCTCGACGCCACCGCCAGGTCGCACTGCGCGACCAGCTGGCAGCCGGCCGCGGTGGCGATTCCGTGCACCCGCGCGATGACCGGCTGCGGCAGCGCGAGCAGCCCGAGCATGACCCGGCCGCAGCGCGCGAACAGGTCGGCGCAGCGCTCGTGGTTCGGCTGCGCGCGCATCTCCTTCAGATCGTGCCCGGCGCAGAACGCGCGCCCGGCGGCGCGCAGCACGACCACCCTGGCCTGCGCGTCGTCGCGCAGCGCGTCGATCGCGCCCTGCAGCGCGGCAAGCAGCGCGTCGGACAGCGCGTTGAAGGCCTGCGGCCGGTTCAGCGTCAGGGTGACCACGCCGCGCGCGTCGCGCTCGACCAGCAGCGGTTGTTCGTCTTGCATCGTTTCGCTCCCTCAGACGTCGATCGCGTCACGCGCGTGGACCTGCTCGCGCAACGCGTATTTCTGGATCTTGCCGGTCGAGGTCTTCGGCAGTTCGCCGAAGATGATGCGCCGCGGCACCTTGAAACCGGCCAGGTGGGTCTTGCAGAAGGCGACGATGTCGGCCGCGTCGGCCTGCGCACCGGCCTTGAGCTCGATGAACGCGCACGGCGTTTCGCCCCATTTCGGATCGGGCATCGCGACCACCGCGGCCAGCATCACCGCCGGGTGGCGGAACAGCACGTCCTCGATTTCGATGCTGGAAATGTTCTCGCCGCCCGAAATGATGATGTCCTTGCTGCGGTCCTTGATCTTGATGTAGCCGTCGGGGTCGACCACGGCGAGGTCGCCGGTGTGGAACCAGCCGCCGCGGAACGCCTCGGCGGTGGCCTGCGGGTTCCCCAGATAGCCCTTCATCATGATGTTGCCGCGGAACATCACCTCGCCCATGGTGCTGCCGTCGTGCGGCACTTCCTCCAGGGTCGCGGGGTCGCGCACGCTGGCGCCGTCCTGCAGGTGGTAGCGAACGCCCTGGCGCGCGTTCAGCCGCGCGCGCTCGGCGGCGTCGAGCGATTCCCACGCGTCCTGCCGCGCGCACGCGGTGGCGGGGCCGTAGACCTCGGTCAGGCCGTAGACGTGGGTCAGGTCGAAGCCCATCGCCGCCAGGCCCTCGAGCAGCGCGGCCGGAGGCGCGGCGCCGGCGACCATCGCGCGCACCGGGTGGTCGATTCCGGCCTTCCACGCGGCCGGAGCGCCGAGCAGCAGGTTGTGCACGATCGGCGCGCCGCAGTAGTGGCTCACGCCCTCGCTGCGTATGAGGTCGAAGATCGCCTTGGCGTCGATGCGCCGCAGGCAGACGTTGACGCCGGCGCGCGCGGCCACGGTCCACGGGAAGCACCAGCCGTTGCAGTGGAACATCGGCAGCGTCCACAGGTAGACCGGGTGCTTGGGCATGTCCCATTCAAGGGTGTTGGACACCGCGTTGACGTACGCGCCGCGGTGCGAGTAGACGACGCCCTTGGGCTTGCCGGTGGTGCCCGAGGTGTAGTTCAACGCGATCGAGTCCCATTCGTCGTCCGGCGGCGGCAGCGCCGCGCGCGGGTCGCCTTGCGCCAGCAGCGCCTCGTAGTCGAGCGCGCCGATGCGCAGGTCCGGGCCGTCGAAGGTAGCGTCGGGAACGTCGACGACCAGCGGCGCGGCCAGTCCCTGCTGCTGCGCCAGTTCGAGCGCGCGGCGCATGGCGCCGGCGAACTCGGGGTCGACCAGCACCGCGCGCACCTGGCCGTAGACCAGCATGTAGGCCAGCGCCTCGGCGTCGAGCCGGGTGTTCAGGGTGTTGAGCACGCAGCCGGCCAGCGGCACGCCGAAATGCGCCTCGACCATCGCCGGCACATTGGGCAACATCGCCGCGACGACG
>JAJZHS010000229.1 GCA_021798395.1 Pseudomonadota bacterium | reverse complement strand
CGCGACCTGCTACGCGGCGCTGACGCTGGCCGCGCTGCCGCTGCTGTGGGCGCAGCGCGGGCTGTGCGCGCGGCAGCCGCGTCGCGCGCTGGCGATCATGGCCTGCGGCGGCTGGGCCAACGCGGCCTTCACCTGCGCGCTGGCGATCGGCGACGTCACGCGCACGATGCTGCTGCTGTACCTGTCGCCGGTGTGGTCGGTGCTGGCCGGCCGGCTGCTGCTTGGCGAGCCGGTGACGCGTCGTCGCGTCGTCGCGGTCGCGCTGGCGCTGCTCGGCGCGCTGCTGGCGCTGGGCGTCGGCTCCTCGCGCGTGTTCGGCATGGCCGATCTGCTGGCGTTGAGCGCCGGGATCGCGATCGCGCTGAACAACGTCGCGTTGCGCAGCGCCGAACAGATCCCGCAGGGCAGCAAGAACGCGCTGGTGTTCCTCGGCGGACTGCTCAGCGCGCTGGCCGCCTCGGCACTGCTCGGCCAGGCGCCGCCGCCGCCGACACTGCTGGCGCCGTTGCTGCTGTACGCATTCGCGTGGCTCGGGGTGGCCAATCTGGCCGTGCAATACGGCGTCAGCCACATGCAGGCCGGTCGTGCCGGGGTCCTGCTGGCGTCGGAACTGCTGATCGCGATCGGCTCGGCCGCGGCGCTCGGCGCCACCGTCCTGGGGCCGCGCCAGTTCGGCGCAGGCCTGTTGATCCTGTTGTCGACCGTCGTCGAGGCGCGCTCCGCGCAGGGCTCCGAGGTCGAGACCGCGAACGGCGATGCCGTTCGCACGAATCAGTAGCGGCGTCGCGGAGCGGGCCGCGGCGCGGGGCCGCTGCGGGGTTCCAGGTGGCGAAAGGTGATGCGGCCGCGCGTCAGGTCGTACGGCGACAGTTCGACCGTCACGCTGTCTCCGGCCAGGATGCGGATGCTGTGCTTGCGCATTTTCCCGCCGGTGTACGCGACCAGGCTGTGCCCGTTCTCGAGGGTCACGCGGTAGCGGGCGTCGGGCAGCACTTCATCGACTGTCCCCCGCATTTCGATCAGATCTTCCTTGGCCATGGTCAGGGGCAGAAATTTTATTGCATCGCAACATGGCCAGTTTAGCAGACCGCGCCGGAGCCGGCAGCGGTCGTGCGCGCGCGGCGCTGCCGTACGATCGAGCCCAAACTGGGGGAGGGGGCGATGCACGCGTCCACGCGCGGGTTCCGGATCGATCAAGCAAGCGGCGGCCGCGGCGCCGGCGCGGTGCCGGGCCATGGTTGAGCTGCCGCCGATCGTCACGCTGACGCTCAATCCCAGCGTCGACGTCACGTACGACATTGCCACGCTGGTCGACGACCGCAAAATCCACGCCGAGGCGTATCGCTACGACCCCGGCGGCAACGGGATCAACGTGGCCCGCGCGCTGGCGCGGCTGCGCGTTCCGGCGCACGCCTGCTTCATCGCCGCCGGCGAAGTGGGCCGCTTGTTGCAGCGGCTGCTGCGACGCGAAGTGGATCACGCGCATGCGCTGTGGGTCGACGGCGAGACGCGGATCAACGTCACCCTCGAGCAGCACGCGCCTCCGGCGCAGTACGAAGTCATCGGAGCCGGTCCGCAACTCGACGCAGCGGTGCTGCAGCGCATGGCCAAGCGGGTCGAGCGGCTGGCCGGACGCGGGTACGTGGTGCTGACCGGGTCGCTGCCGCCAGGGCTTGCGGATGATGCGTATGCGCGGCTGGCGGCCACGCTGGTCGCGCGCGGGGTGCGCGTGGTGCTCGACATGCAGGGCGACGCGTTGCGCGCCGTGCTTCCGACGCGACCGTTCCTGATCAAGCCGAATCGTTACGAGCTCGAGCAACTCGTCGGCCATCCGCTTGCGAGCCTGGACGACGTGCGCGACGCCGCGCGCGCGCTGGCGGCCGGCGCCGCGACCCATGTCTGCGTCTCGCTGGGGGCGGACGGCGCCTTGCTCGCGTATCCGGGCGGCGTGCTGCGCGGGCGTGCGCCGGTGGTCGCCGTGCGCTCGAGCGTGGGCGCAGGCGATTCGATGCTCGCCGGGCTTCTCGCCGCGCTGGTCCGCGGCGACGGGGTCGAACACGCGCTGCGTCTGGGCCTGGCGTGCGGCAGCGGCACCGCTGCGCAGCCGGGAACCGAACTGTTCGACCCGAACGCGGTCGAGGCCCTGCTGGCACGCGCCACGGTCGACGCCGCGTGACGCCTTGCGGCCGTCGCGGCGCGTTCGCGCGCCAGGGCTTAGCATCGGGGCGCAGATCGTATGGAGCCCGAACCGCCGTGAATCCCCAGAACGCCCCCGCCTCCGGAGCCAGCCCCTTGCGTTTCGCCGGCTCCGCCGGCTACGTCGCCACCGCCGACCTGATGCTCGCGGTCAACGCCGCGATCACCCTGCAACGTCCGCTGCTGGTCAAGGGCGAGCCCGGCACCGGAAAGACCATGCTCGCCGAGGAAGTCGCGGCCTCGCTCGGCCTGCCGCTGCTGCAGTGGCATGTCAAGTCGACGACGAAGGCGCAGCAGGGCCTGTACGAATACGACGCGGTCTCGAGGTTGCGCGATTCACAGCTGGGAGACGCTCGGGTACGCGACATCGCCAACTACATCGTCAAGGGCGTGCTTTGGCAGGCTTTCGAATTCGACGGCCCGTGCGTCGTGCTGATCGACGAAATCGACAAGGCCGACGTCGAGTTCCCCAACGACCTGCTGCGCGAGCTCGACCGCATGGAGTTCCACTGCTACGAGACGCGGCAGACCGTCCGCGCGCGGCATCGGCCGCTGGTGTTCATCACCTCGAACAACGAAAAGGAACTGCCCGACGCTTTTCTGCGCCGCTGCTTTTTCCACTACATCCGCTTCCCGGATCGCGAGACCATGGCGCGCATCGTCGACGTGCATTTTCCGGGGTTGCGCAAGGAACTGTTGAAAGAGGCGCTGGAGGTTTTCTTCGGCCTGCGCGACGTTCCGGGATTGAAGAAAAAGCCGTCGACGTCGGAGCTGATCGACTGGCTCAAGCTGCTGCTGGCCGAGGACATCCCGCCCGAAGCGCTGCACAGCAAGGAGCACAAGGTCGTCGTGCCGCCGCTGCACGGTGCGCTGCTGAAGAACGAACAGGACGTGCACCTGTTCGAGCGCCTGGTGTTCATGGCGCGCAACAACCGTTGAGCTGCGCTGCGCGGCGCGCGACGCGATGCTGATCGACTTTTTCTTCCACCTGCGCGACGGCGGGGTCGCGGTGTCGACGCGCGAGTACCTCACCCTACTCGAGGCGCTGCGCGCGCGGCTGGCGAGCGCGTCGATCGACGATTTCTACGTCCTGGCGCGAACCTGCCTGGTCAAGGACGAAACGCTGTACGACAAGTTCGATCGCGCCTTTGCCAGCTACTTCCGCGGCGTCACCGCGCTTCCCGGGCTCGACGCCGACATTCCCGAGGACTGGCTGCGCGCCGCGCAGCGCCGCCACCTGTCCGACGCCGAGCGCGCCCGCCTGGACAAACTCGGTTGGGACAAGCTGATGGACACCTTCCGCGAGCGGCTGGCCGAGCAGAAAGAGCGGCATGCCGGAGGCAGCCGCTGGATCGGAACCGGCGGCAGCAGCCCGTTCGGCCACGGCGGCGACCACCCCGAAGGAATCCGCGTCGGCGGCGACAGTGCCGGAAATCGCACCGCGGTCAAGGTCTGGGAGCAGCGGGAGTACCGCAACCTCGACGGCGACGTCGAGCTGGGAACGCGCAACATCAAGGTCGCGCTTCGGCGGCTGCGGCGTTTCGCGCGTGACGGCGCGCCCGATGAACTCGACCTCGACGGCACCATCGCCGGCACCGCGCGCAACGCCGGCTGGCTCGACCTGAAGCTGCGCGCGCAGCGGCGCAACCACGTCAAGGTGCTGCTGTTCGTCGACGTCGGTGGGTCGATGGACGAACACGTCCGCGTCTGCGATGAACTATTCTCGGCCGCGCGCTGCGCGTTCCAGGACCTGGAGCACTTCTATTTCCACAACTGCCTGTACGACCACGTCTGGCGCGACAACCGTCGGCGCGCCAGCGCGCGCCAGCCGCTGCGCGAGCTGATGCGCGGCTACGGCGCCGACTACCGGGTCGTGGTCGTCGGCGACGCCACCATGAGCCCGTGGGAGATCGTGCAGCCGGGCGGTTCGGTCGAGTACGCCAACGACGAGGCCGGCGCGGTCTGGCTGCAGCGCGTGCTCGAGACCTGGCGGCGCGCGATCTGGCTGAACCCTGCTGTCGAGGCGTCGTGGGACTACCACCAGTCGATTCAAATCGTCCGCACCATCTTCGGCGGGCGCATGTATCCGCTGACCCTCGACGGACTCGCGCGCGGCATGCGCCAGCTCGGCAAGTAATCGCCCGCACCAGACCGCCGGA
Organism: Pseudomonadota bacterium; assembly: GCA_021798395.1. Classification (GTDB taxonomy): domain Bacteria; phylum Pseudomonadota; class Gammaproteobacteria; order Burkholderiales; family Burkholderiaceae_C; genus Thiomonas_A. The sequence goes on along the minus strand of JAJZHS010000229.1, from coordinate 278 downwards.
ACGCTCCGGCGCCGAACGCCATGTCGACGCCCGTCACGCAGTCCTCTCCGACTTCCCTTGCCTTGCGCCGCAGCGTGGTGGCGCTCAACCTGGCGTCGGCGCTGGCGCAGATCGGCCAGTACGGAATCGGTTTCGTCGTGCTTCCGGTGTGGCTGGCTGCACGCGGCCTGGGTCCGTTCGCGCTCGGCGTGCTCGGCGCACTGCAGTGGTTCGGCATGCTGCTCGGAATCCGGCTGGCGCCCGGGCTGGTCGCCCGCGTCGGCGCCCGCCGCGGCGTG
>JAJZHS010000228.1 GCA_021798395.1 Pseudomonadota bacterium | reverse complement strand
GTTGTAGCGGGCCTTCTCCTGCTCGGGCAGGGTCTTGAGCTCGAGCTTGTCCTTCAGGTCTCCGACCGGAATCAGACCGTCGAGCAGCCAGCTGCCGTCGTCGCGCTGGATCGCCCACGGTTCCTCGGACGGGTGGCTCTTGAACTCGCCGGCGATGGCCTCGAGCACGTCCTGCACGGTGACGATGCCCAGCGTCTGCCCGTACTCGCCGAGCACCAGCGCTGTGTGGTCGGGGCTTTGCTTGAAGGTCTGCAGCAGATCGAGTCCGGTCAGGCTCTCGGGGACGAAGATCGCCGGGCTGGCCGCCTTGGCCAGGTCCTCGATGCCCTCGCGGCGGATGAAGCGTCCGAGCAGTTCCTTGGCCGAGACGAGGCCGAGCACGTCGTCGAGGTCGCCGCGCACCAGCGGGAAGCGCGAATGCGGCGACCCGGCGATCTTGTTCAGGTTCTCGCTGAGCGGGTCCTCGATGTCGAGGAACTCGATTTCGTTGCGCGGCGTCATCAGCGAGGCGATCTGGCGATCGTCGAGGCGGAACACGTTGCGCACCATTTCGTGTTCCTGCAACTCGATGACTCCGGCGTCGGAGCCTTCCTCCAGCACCACGTTGATTTCTTCTTCGGTGACCTGCTTGGGCGCGTCGGTGCGCACCCGCAGCAGCCGCAGCAGTAAGTCGGTCGACACCGACAGCAGCTTGACGAACACCGAGACCACGCGCGCGAGCAGCAGCATCGGTTGCGCCGTGATCAGCGCGATGCGCTCGGGCGCCAGCTGGCCCAGGCGCTTGGGCACCAGTTCGCCGATGACGATCGACAAGTAGGTGATGACCAGCACGACCAGCGCGGTGGCGCTGATCCCGGCCACTTTCGGCTGCACCCCGAACTGCTGCAGGGAGTGGCTGATCGGCGCCGAAAACGCGGCCTCGCCGATGATGCCGTTGAGCACGCCGATCGACGTGATGCCGATCTGCACCGTCGACAGCAGCCGCGTCGGCTGCTCGGTCAGTCGCAGCGCGGCACGCGCCGGAACGCTGCCAGCCTCGGCCATCGCCGTCAGGCGCGCGCGCCGCGCGGTGACGAGCGCGATCTCGGCCATGGCGAACAGGCCGTTGAGCAGAATCAGCGCGAGCAGCAGAAAGACTTCATTCATCGTCGTCGGTGATCGGCCGGCAGCGCGCCGCAGCGGGCGCGACGAAGCGCACGCCAGGGCAACGGCGTGAACAGGTGCGTGCAAGGATACCGTCGCGCGCATGCCAACGCGTTGACCGGATGGTCAACGTTCGGCAGGCAGGCGTGAGGTCGGGGTCAGGGTCCAATGAGTCCGGCGGCAGGGTGGGCGGCATGCGGCGTTGGCCCTATGCTTGGGCGTTGCAAGGGCGCCGCGGCGATGGCGCGGCGGCGCAACGGAGGCGACCGACCCATGTCCGATAGCGAACACGATGCCCGATTAGAACAGAACCTGGCGCTGGCCACGCGGCTGCAGCACAGCGCCTACCAAGCTCCGGGCGGTTTCGGTGCCGTGCAGCCGCCGACCTGGCGCGCGTCGACGGTGCTGTTCGCCGACGTGGCCGCGATGCGCGCGCGCGACTGGCGGCGCAAGGATGGCTACACCTACGGCCTGCACGGCACGCCGACGACGTTCACCCTCGAGCAGCGGCTGGCCGACATCGAAGGTGCGCGCCACGCCGTGCTGTGCCCGTCGGGGCTGTCGGCGATCACCCTGGTCGACCTGGCGCTGCTGGCGCAGGGCGACGCGGTGTTGCTGCCGTCCAACGCCTACGGGCCCGGCGCCGAGTTCGCGCAGCGCAGCCTGCGCGCCTGGGGCATCGAGGCGCAGGCGTACGACCCGCTGGACCCAGACTCGGCGGCGCGTCTGATCACGCCGCGCACCCGTCTGCTGTGGCTGGAGGCGCCGGGCTCGGTCAGCATGGAAATGCCCGACTTGCGCGCGCTGGTCGCGCTGGCGCGGGCGCACGGGGTGCGCACCGCGATCGACAACACCTGGAGCGCGGGAATCGCGCTGCGCCCGTTCGATCTCGGCATCGACATCTCGGTGCAGGCGCTGACCAAGTACCAGTCGGGCGGCGCCGACGTCCTGATGGGCGCGGTGCTGTGCCGCGACGACGCGCTGCACGAGACCTTGAATCTGGCGCACATGCGGCTGGGCCTGGGCGTGGCCGGAGACGACGCCGCGCTGGTGCTGCGCGGGCTGTCGAGCCTGGCGCTGCGCTACGCGGCGCACGATGCGTCGGCGCGGCGCATCGCCCAGTGGCTGGCGCAGCAGCCGCAGGTGCGGCGGGTGCTGCATCCGGCGCTTCCCGACAGCCCGGGGCACGCGCACTGGCTGCGCGACTGCAGCGCGGCGGCCGGGCTGTTCAGCTTCACCTTCGTGCCGCGGGTCACGCCGGAGCAGGTCGACGCCTTCGTCGATGCCTTGCGGCTGTTCGGCATCGGCTACTCCTGGGGCGGACCGCGCAGCCTGGTGGTGCCGTACGCGATCGACGCCATGCGCGGTGCGGCATGGCGCGACGGCTCGCCGCTGGTGCGGCTGGCGATCGGCCTGGAGGGCGCCGACGACCTGATTGCCGACCTGCGCCGGGCGATGGGCGGGGCGCTGCCCGCCTGACACGCGTTCAGCCGTGCGCGTCGACCGCGTGCAACAGCGCGTCGAGGCTCTGCTGCAGCGCGTGTTCGCGCTGCAGCAGTTCGGCGCTCAGCCCCGGCAGCGCGTCGCGCTGGCCGTCGCGCGCAGCCTGCAGCGCCTGTGCCGCCGTGGCGTGCAACGCGGCGTGGACCGGCAGCAGGGCCTCGAACGCGGGCAGCGAAGCGTGACGGTGCGCACCGGGCCCGGAGCACCATTGGCCCAGGGTGCAGGTCTGCAGCGCCGACAGCGCGGCGGGGGCCTGCGCCGGGTCCTCGGTCGCGGCCAGCACCCGGATGACCAGATTGCGGTGATCGTCGTGCGCGGCCTCGAGCAGCTTGTGCGTGGACTGGTGCTGCAGCGCTTCGACCTGGTTCTTCAGCCGCGCGCTGACCCCCGAGACGACCTCGAGTTCGCGCCGCGACTGTGCGCTGGACGTCGAGAGCTGCTCGGCCTGGTTCAGGATCTCGGCGGTTCGGTCCTCGATGGCGTTGGTCGCGCGCCGCACGTGGCGGGCCAGGTTGCGCACCTCATCGGCGACCACCGCGAAACCGCGGCCCGAGTCTCCCGCGCGCGCAGCCTCCATCGCGGCGTTCAACGCCAGCAGGTTGGTCTGCTCGGCGATTTCGCGGATCCCGGTGACGAGCGCGCCGACCGACCGCACCTGGGTCAGCAGCGCGCCGACCGATTCGACGTTGTGCTGCACCAGCCCCGAGACGCTGTGCACGGCCTGGTCGACGTCGGTCATCGACGCGCCGATTTCGGCTCCCGTGCGCACCAGCGTGTCGAGAGTGGCCTTGAGCCGTTCGTTGATCTGCACGGCTTCGCGCCGCGCCGAGATGTTGCGCAGGCTGGCGTGCAGCAGCTGCGGGACGCCGTCGCGGTCGCGCACGGCGCTGATCACCAACGAAAACAGCAAGGTGCCGGCTTCCAGGCGCGCATGCAGCGGGCTGGCGCCCGCATTGAGCAGCGCGCGCAGCGCGGCGGCGTCCGGCCCCAGCCGGGACAGCGACTGGCCGACCATCCGGGTCGGCTCGGCGCCGCCGAATGTCACGGCGAAATCTTTGGCGAAACGGGCGAAGGTCGATTGCGCGGCGGGGTTGAGCGCGACGATCGTCGCCGTCTCGTCGACATCGGCGATCAAGTCCAGAGTCTCCAGCCCGTGCAAGGTCTGTTCGACGGCGTGGCGAATGTTCTGGTTCATGGTGCGGGCGCGGTGATGGCGGCGAGGGTCATGCGGAGTGACGACACAACGCGGACAAAGTTGACCCCGCCGCTTTGCGGCCGGGTTCACGCGTCGAACAGCGGCAGCAGCGCGTCGAGGCCGCAGACGTTCAACGCCACGTCGGCGGCGTCGCGCACTGCCGGCTTGGCATGATAGGCCACGCCCAGGCCGGCGGCGCCGAGCATCGGCAGGTCGTTGGCGCCGTCGCCGATGGCGATCGCCTGCCGCGGCGCGCAGCCGAGTTCGGCGCAGGCCTCGAGCAGCGCCTGGCGCTTGCCGGCGCCGTCGACGATCGCGCCGAGCACCCGGCCGGTCAGCGCGCCGTCGCGGATTTCCAGCTCGTTGGCGCGGATGCGATCCAGCCCCAGGCGCTGCTGCAGCCGTTCGGCGAACCAGGTGAAGCCGCCGGTGGCCAGCAGCACGGTGAGTCCGGCGGCCTTGGCCGCGGCGATCAGCCGTTCGGCGCCCGGGTTGAGCTGCATGCGCGCGTAGACCTGTTCGAGCACGGTCAGCGGGGTTCCGGCGAGCAGCGCCAGGCGCCGGCGCAGGCTTTCGGCGTAGTCGGCGATCTCGCCGCGCATCGCCGCTTCGGTGATGGCGGCGATCTGCGCCTTGGTGCCGCTGGCCTCGCCGAGTTCGTCGATGGTTTCCATCGCCACCAGGGTCGAGTCCATGTCCAGCGCCAGCACGCGGAAATCGGCCAGGCGGCGCGCGGCCGGCACCAGAGCCCAGTCGACGCCGTCGGCCAGATCCGGCAGCAGCGCGCGCGCGGCCTG
>JAJZHS010000227.1 GCA_021798395.1 Pseudomonadota bacterium | reverse complement strand
CAAGCACGACGCCGACTACATTTCGGTCTACGCGCACAACGCCAAGCTGCTGGTCCAGGAAGGCGCGATGGTGCGGCGCGGCGAAACGATCGCGCTGATGGGCGCCACCGACGCGCCGCGCGTCGAGCTGCATTTCGAGATCAGGCTGCACGGCAAGCCGGTCGACCCGATGCACATCCTGCCGGCGCGTTGAGCGCGCGGCGAACCAGGGCCCAGCGATGTCGCGACCACCGCAGTCGACGCCTGACGAGCCGATCGGGGAGCCCGACGCCGGAGGGGCGGGCGATGGCGCCCACGGCGCCGCGGACGACGCCGGCAGCCAGAACGTGCTGCAGGCCTACCTGAACCAGATCCGTGGCAAGCCGCTGTTGACTCCGCAGCAGGAATTCGACACCGCGACCCGGGCGCGACAAGGCGACTTCGCCGCGCGCCAGGCCATGGTCGAGCACAACCTGCGGTTGGTCGTCAGCGTGGCCAAGGGCTATGCCGGGCGTGGCCTGGCGCTGGCCGACCTGATCGAGGAAGGCAACCTGGGGTTGATGCACGCGATCGAGAAATTCGAACCCGAGCGCGGTTTCCGGTTCTCGACGTACGCCAGCTGGTGGATCCGACAGAACATCGAGCGGGCGATCATGCAGCAGGCGCGAACCATCCGCTTGCCGGTGCACGTCATCCGCGAGCTCAACCAGGTGCTGCGGGCGCGCCGCCACCTGGAGGAATCGAGCGTCAACGGCAGCGCCTCAGTCGAGGACATCGCGAGCCTGACCGGGCGCAGCGTCGACGAAGTCACCGACCTGCTCACCCTCGGCGAACTTCCGGCGTCGCTCGATCTGGTGCACGAAGCCGGCGGCGACAGCTACGGCGACCAGTTCGCCGACCAGCAGACCCCGGCGCCCGACGACACCGCGCAGGCGCACGAGATCACCGCGCTGCTCGACAGCTGGCTGAGGACGCTGGCCGAGCGCGAGCGCGACATCATCGAGGCCCGCTTCGGCTTGTACGGCCGCGATCTCGAAACGCTCGAGGTGCTGGCACGGCGGCTCGACCTGACCCGCGAGCGGGTGCGCCAGATCCAGCAGGAGGCGCTGCTCAAGCTCAAGCGCCGGCTCGGCAACGGCGGCGTCGACAAGTCGTCGGTGTTGTGACGCGCGCGCCGCGCGCCGCATTCAGGAACCCGCAGATGCCCGCCCCGATCGTCGTCTTCGATATCGAAACCGTCCCGGACGCGATCGCGCTGCGCGCGGCCGGCCTGGCCGACCCCGGGCTCGACGAGGCCGCGACCGTGGCGCAGGCGCAGCAACGTCGGCGCGAGGCCACCGGAAGCGACTTCGTGCCGATCGCGTGCCAGCGCGTGGTCGTCGTGTCGTGCATTTTCCGCGACGCGACCAAGGGGCTGAAAGTTCATTCCTACGTCGACACGGGAGGCGCCGAAGGCGCCGTGGTGCAGGGCTTTTTCAAGCTGATCGACCGTTTCGAGCCGCAACTCGTGTCGTGGAACGGCGGCGGATTCGACCTGCCGGTGCTGCACTACCGGGCGCTGGTGCACGGCGTGCAGGCGCCGAAGTACTGGGACATGGGCGACGACGACCGCGAGTACAAGTGGAACAACTACATCTCGCGCTACCACAACCGGCACCTGGACCTGATGGACCTGCTGGCGCTGTACCAGCCGCGGGCCAACGCCGGAATGGACCTGCTGGCGCAGCTGTGCGGCCTGCCGGGCAAGCTGGGCATGGACGGCAGCCAGGTCTGGAACGCGTGGAACGGCGGCGAGCGCGACGCGGTGCGGCGCTATTGCGAGACCGACGTGCTCAACACCTACTTGCTGTACTGCCGCTTCCAGCTCATGCGCGGCGGCCTGAGCGTCGCCCAGCACGCCGACGAAATCGCGCTGGTGCGAAGCACGCTGGCCGAGTGGGCCGCACAGGAGCCGCATTGGGCCGAATACCTGCAGGCCTGGCCTGCAAGCAGCTGAATTCAGCGGCCGCGCCGCTGCCGCCATCCCCATGAAACCGACGATTTCCGATGAATGGCTGCGCATCGAGGCGCTCGACCTCGAAGCGCGCGGCGTGGCCCACCGCGGCGACGGCAAGGTGGTGTTCGTCTCCGGCGCGCTGCCCGGCGAACAGGTGCGCGCGCGCATCACCCGCAGCAAGGCCAAATGGGAGAGCGGAGACGCGGTCGCGGTGCGCGACCCCGCATACACCCGGGTGACGCCGCGCTGCGCGCATTTCGGCGTCTGCGGCGGTTGCAGCATGCAGCATGTCGACGCCGCCGCGCAACTCGCGTTCAAGCAGCGTACTCTCGAGGACGATCTGCGGCACCTGGCTCAGTTGCGCCCGCAGATGATGCTGCGCCCGCTCGCTGGGCCGACCTGGGGCTATCGCCATCGCGCCCGGCTCACCGTGCGCGTGGTGCCGAAGAAAGGCGGCGTGCTGATCGGCTTCCACGAACGCGGTTCGAGCTACGTGGCCGACATGCGCAGCTGCGCCGTGCTGCCGCCGCGGGTGTCGGCGCTGCTGCTGCCGCTGCGCGCGCTGATCGCTTCATTGTCGTGCCCGCAGCGCCTGCCGCAGATCGAACTGGCGATCGGCGGCGACTCCGTGGTGCTGGTGCTGCGTCATCTGCAGCCGCTGACCGACGCCGACCGCGCCGCGCTGCGCGCGTTCGGCGCGGCGCACGGCGTGCGCTGGTGGCTGCAGCCCGGCGGGCCACAGACCGCAGCGCCGCTCGACGCCGCGGACGAAGCAGGCGCGGACGACGGCGCGACGCTGGCTTACGCGTTGCCCGAATTCGGCGTGCGCATGCCGTTCAGGCCGACCGATTTCACCCAGGTCAACCACCGCGTCAATCAGGCGCTGGTGGGGCGCGCACTGCGCCTGCTGGCGCCGGCCGCGCACGAGCGCGTCGCCGACTGGTTCTGCGGCCTGGGCAACTTCACCCTGCCGCTGGCCACGCGCGCCGCCGCGGTGCTCGGCGTCGAAGGCAGCGAGGCGCTGGTGCAGCGCGCCCGCGACAACGCGGCGGCGAACGCGCTGAGCGCCCGCACCCGTTTCGAGGCGCGCAATCTGTTCGACGTCGACTCGGCGACGCTGCGTGCGCTGGGCGCGTTCGACAAATGGCTGGTCGATCCGCCCCGCGAGGGAGCGCTGGCGTTGTGCAAGGCGCTGGCCGACGCGCGCGCGGCCGGCGGCTTCGAGGGGCCGGAGCGCATCGTTTACGTGTCGTGCAACCCGGCCACGCTGGCGCGCGATGCCGGCTTGCTGGTGCACCAGGCCGGCTACGTTCTGCGTGCCGCCGGCGTGGTCAACATGTTTCCGCACACCTCGCACGTCGAGTCGATCGCGGTGTTCGAGCGCGGCGCAGCAGGGCAGGCGGCGACCGACTGACGGTCCCGGCCTGCGCGGCGGGCGAAAAAAGGCCCGGCAGCGCCGGGCCCGTTGCGCGGCGGGCGCGTCAGCGGCGGCTGCCGCCAGCAAAAATGCTCAGCAGCGACAGAAGGTTGACGAAGACGTTGTACAGGTCGAGGTAGATCGCCAGGGTGGCCGAAATGTAGTTGGTCTCTCCGCCGTCGAGAACCCGGCGCACGTCGATCATCATGAAGGCCGAGAAAATGCCGATCGCGACTACCGAGAACATGATCACCAGCGCCGGCAGCTGCAGCCAGATGTTCGCCACGCCGACGATCATCAGCATCACCGCTCCGATGAACAGGAACTTGGTCAGGCCGCTGAGGTCGCGCTTGACCACGGTGGCCAGCGAGGCCATCGCGCCGAAGATCACCGCGGTGCCGCCGAACGCCAGCGCGATCAGCTGCACGCCGTTGCTCAAGCCCAGCACCATGCTGAGCAGTTGGGACATCATCAGTCCCATGAAGAACGTGAAGCCCAGCAGCAGCGCGACGCCGATGCCTGAATTGCTGTTGCGCTGCACCGCGTACATCAGGCCGAATGCGCCGCCGAAAAACAGCAGCATGCCCATACCGGGGTTCACCAGCATCCACTGTGCCAGACCGGTCTGCAGACCGGCCCACGCGCCGAGCACGGTCGGCACCAGCGAAATCGCCAGCAGCATGTACGTGTTGCGCAGCACGGTGTTGCGCGCCACGGCACTGCCGGCGTAGCGCTGGCCGTAGATCGGCGGTTGCGGATTGAAGCGGTCGTCCATCAGTCTCTCCTGCGCGCATTGAACGAAAGCCACGCCGGGCGCGCGCTCGCGCTCCAGCGGCCTTTGCCCTCAAGTGTAGGCGCTTTGCCGCATTTCAAGCTGAAACGTGGCTGAACGGCGGGCTCTGGGGCCAGGGTTCAGCCGCCCAGCCTGAAATCGACCGGAACCGTGACCCAGGTGGCGACCGCGCGTCCGGACGCACGCGCCGGAACGAATGTCCAGTCGCGCACCGCGCGCAGCGCGGCGGCGTCGAGGTCGGCGTAGCCGCTGGAAACCTGCACCGCGGCCTGCTGTACGGCGCCGTCGGCGCCGACTTCGATGCGCAGCAGCACGCGGCCCTGCTCGCCGAAGCGCCGTGCACTGCGCGGATAGCGCGGCTTCGGAGTGTCGCGGTACGCCGCCGCCCGCGGCGGCGCCGGCATCGCGGCGGCGCGGCGGCCGGGCGGCTGCGGCGCGGTCGTCGTGCGGGGGCCGA
>JAJZHS010000226.1 GCA_021798395.1 Pseudomonadota bacterium | reverse complement strand
CGCAGCCAGCGCGACGCCAGCATCGGCGTCACGGTCAGCGAGACCAGCAGCGAAATGCCGATCGCCACCGACAGCGTGACGGCGAATTCGTGGAACAGGCGGCCGACGATGCCGCCCATGAACAGCACCGGAACGAACACCGCGACCAGCGACAGGCTCATCGACAGCACGGTGAAACCGACCTCGCGCGCGCCGCGCAGCGCCGCGTCCAGCGGCGCCATGCCGGCCTCGACGTGGCGCATGATGTTCTCGAGCACGACGATGGCGTCGTCGACGACGAACCCGGTGGCGACGATCAGCGCCATCAGCGACAGGTTGTCCAGCGAATAGCCGAGCAGCCACATGGCGGCGAAGGTGCCGACCAGCGACAGCGGCACCGCCAGCGCCGGAATCAGCGTCGCACGCCAGTCGCGCAGGAACAGCCAGACCACGCCGACGACGAGCAGCACGGCCAGCACCAGGGTGGTCCCGACATCGCGCAGCGAGGCGCGAATGGTCGTCGTGCGGTCCGACACCACGCGCACGTCGATTCCGGCCGGAATCGCCTGCTCGAGCCGGGGCAGCGCGGCCTTGACCCCGTCGACCGCGTCGATGATGTTGGCCCCGGGCTGGCGGAACACGATCAGCAGCACCGCCGGCTGGCCGTTGGCCAGCCCGGTGTTGTGGATGTCCTGCAGCCCCTGCTGCACGTCGGCGATCTGCGCCAGCCGGATCGGCGCGCCGTTCTTCCAGCCGACGATCACCTGGCGGTATTGCTCCGGCAGGCTCAGGCTGCCGTTGCTGCCGATCTGCCAGCGCCGACGCGCGCCGTCGATCGCGCCCAGCGGCGCGTCGACGTTGGCCGCGGCGATCGCCTGGCGCACCTGCTCCAGCCCCAGCCCCATGCCGTTGACGCGCGGCAGGTCCAGCTCGACGCGCACCGCAGGCAGCGCCGAGCCGCCGACGTTGACCTGGCCGATCCCAGGCAGCTGCGAGATCTTCTGCGCCAGGATGGTCGACGCCGCGTCGTACATCTGGGCCCGGGTCTGGCTCCTGGAGGTCAGCGCGATGATCATCACCGGCGCGTCGGCCGGGTTGACCTTGCGGTAGGTCGGATTGCCGGTCAGGCCGCTGGGCAGCAGCGGCTCGGCGGCGTTGATCGCCGCCTGCACTTCGCGCGCGGCGGCGTCGATGTTCTTGGACAGCGCGAACTGCAGGATGATGCGGGTCGAGCCCAGGGTGCTGCTCGACGTCATCTGGCTGATTCCGGCGATGGTCCCCAGCGAGCGCTCCAGCGGCGTGGCCACGGTGGCGGCCATCACCGCCGGGCTGGCGCCGGCGAGCTGGGCCTGCACCGTGATGGTCGGGAAATCAACCTGCGGCAGCGGCGCCACCGGAAGCTGGCGCAGCGCGATGACCCCGGCGAGCAGCACCGCCAGCGCCAGCAGGCTGGTGCCGACCGCGCGCCGGATGAACAGCGCGGAGACGTTCACGCGCCTTCCTCGCCGGCGCGCGCGCCGCCGAAGCGACGCGCGCGCCACGCCGCCGCGCGTTGCGCGACGCGATCGAACGCCAGATAGATCACCGGGGTGGTGAACAGGGTCAGCAGCTGCGACAGCGCCAGCCCGCCGATCAGGCTGATGCCCAGCGGCTGGCGCAGCTCGGCACCCATGCCGCCGCCGACCACCAGCGGCACGGCGCCGAACAGCGCGGCGAAGGTCGTCATCAGGATCGGGCGCAGCCGCAGGTGCGCGGCCTGCAGCATCGCCGCCTCGGCGTCGAGCCCCTGGTTGCGCTGCGCGTCGAGCGCGAAGTCGACCATCAGAATGGCGTTCTTCTGCACGATGCCGATCAGCAGCACGATGCCGATGATCGCGATCACGGTCAGCTGGTGGCCGCTGGCGATCAGCGCGAGCAGCGCGCCGATTCCGGCCGACGGCAGCGTCGACAGAATGGTCACCGGGTGGATGTAGCTCTCGTACAGCACGCCGAGCACGATGTACATCGTGGCCACGGCGGCGAGCAGCAGCCACAGCTCGTTGCGCAAGGCGGCCTGGAACGCGCTGGCCGCGCCCTGGAAGGCGAGGCTGGTGGCCGGCGGCAGCGGAGCGTCGTGTACGGTGCGCGCGATCGCCGCCACCGCGCCGCCCAGCGAGGCGCCGGGCGCGAGGTCGAACGACAGCAGCGCGGCCGGGAACTGCCCCAGGTGGTCCAGCGCCAGCGGGGTGCGCCGCGGCTCGATGCGTGCGATCGCCGCCAGCGGGATCGCGCGTCCGTTGGCCGCGCTCAGGTAGATGCGGTCGAAGCTGGCCAGCCCGGGCGTCGCGCCCTGGCGCACGCCGAGCACCACGCGGTACTGCGCCGACTGCGTGAACACGGTCGACACCTGGCGCTGGCCGAACGCGTCGTACAGCGCGGCGTCGACCGCGGCCATGGTGACGCCCAGCCGCGCCGCGGCGTCGCGGTCGACGACGACGTAGGCCTGCAGGCCGTCGACCTGCAAGTCGCTGGTCACCGCGCGCAGTTGCGGCAGCCGCCGCAGCCGCGGCAGCAGGGTGTCGACCGCGCGTTCCAGGTCGGCCTGGCGGGTCGCGCTCAGCGTGAACTGGTACGGGTAGCGGCTGGCGATGTCGTCGATGTTCAGGTCCTGCACCGGCTGCAGGAACAGTTCGATCCCCGGAACCTGCGCCGCCCGCCGCTGCAGCCGCGCGATGACCGCGCCGACGCGCGCGCCGCGCTGCGCCAGCGGCTTGAGGCTGATCAGCAGCCGGCCGCTGTTCATGGTCACGTTGCTGCCGTCGATTCCGGCCACCGCCGACACGCTGGCCACCGCCGGATCGCGCGCCAGCGCCTGCACCAGCGCGCGCTGCAATCGCTGCGTCTGCGCGAACGACGCCGACTGCGATGCCAGCGTCGTGCCCTCGACCAGCCCGGTGTCCTGCAACGGGAAGAAGCCCTTCGGGATCCAGGCGTACAGCGCCGCGGTCAGCGCCAGCGTGCCCAGCGCCGCCGCCAGCACCGCGCGCTGGTGGCGCAGCACCCAGCGCAGCGCGCTGCCGTAGGCCGCGGCCAGGCGATCGAAGGCGCGGCCGCTGGCGCGGAACACGCGGCCCTGGCGCGACTCGGGAACGTGGCGCAGCAGGCGCGCCGACAGCATCGGCGTGAAGGTCAGCGACACCGCGGCCGAGATCACGATGGCCACCGCCAGGGTGATGGCGAATTCGCGGAACAGCCGGCCGACGACGTCGCCCATGAACAGCAGCGGAATCAGCACCGCGATCAGGGAAAAGGTCAGCGAAATGATGGTGAAGCCGATTTGCGCCGCGCCCTGGAGCGCGGCGCGCAGCGGCGGCTCGCCGTCTTCGATGTGGCGCGAGATGTTCTCGATCATGACGATCGCGTCGTCGACGACGAAACCGGTGGCGATGGTCAGCGCCATCAGCGTCAGGGTGTTGATCGAGAAGCCGAACAGGTACATCGCGCCGAAGGTTCCGACCAGCGCCAGCGGCACCGCGGTGGCCGGGATGAAGGTCGCGCGCACGCTGCGCAGGAAGACGAAGATGACCAGCACGACGAGCACGACGGCGAGCAGCAGCTCGAAACTGACGTCGGCGATCGCCGCCCGGATGGTCACCGTGCGGTCCGACAGCACCTGCAGCCGCGCCGCCGCCGGCAGCTGCGCCTGCAGACCGGGCAGCAGGGCGTGGATCGCGTCGACCACCTTGATCACGTTGGCGCCGGGCTGGCGCTGCACGTTGATGACGATTCCGGGGCGGCCGTTGACCAGCGCGCCCTGCCACGCGTTCTCCGCCGCGGTGCGCACGCTGGCGACGTCGCCCAGCCGCACCGGCGCGCCGTTGACCCAGGCGATGATCAACGCGGCGTAGGCCTGCGGACTCTGCAGCTGGTCGTCGGCGTCGATGGTGAACGCCTGCTGGGCGCCGTCGATGCTGCCCTTGGGGCCGTTGACGTTGGCGTTGCCGATCGCGCTGCGCACCGCGTCGAGCCCCAGCCCGAGCGCGGCCAGCCGGCGCGCGTCGACGGTGATGCGCACCGCCGGCTTGTGGCCTCCGGCCAGCGTGACCAGGCCGACGCCTGCGACCTGCGACAGCTTCTGCGACAGCCGCGTGTCGGCGAGGTCGTAGAGCTGGGTCAGCGGCAGGCTCGACGACGTCAGCCCGAGGCTGATCACCGGCGCGTCGGCCGGGTTGACCTTGGCGTAGATCGGCGGCTGCGGCAGATCGGTCGGCAGCAGGCTGGACGCCGCGTTGATCGCCGCCTGCACCTCCTGCTCGGCGACGTCGAGCGGCAGCGCGAGGTCGAAGCGCAGGGTGATGACCGAGGCGCCTCCCGAGCTGACCGACCACATCTGCGCCAGCCCCGGCATCTGGCCGAACTGGCGCTCGAGCGGCGACGTCACCGCCGAGCCCATGACGTCGGGGCTGGCGCCCGGGTACAGGGTCGTGACCTGGATCGTCGGGTAGTCGACTTCGGGCAGCGGCGCCTGCGGCAGCAGCTTCCAGCCGACGTAGCCGGCGACCAGCACCGCGATCATCAGCAGCGTGGTCGCGATCGGGCGCAGGATGAACAGCCGCGACGGGCTCGGCCGCAGCACGGCGTCGTCGCCGCCGTCAGCCTCCGGGGCGCGCGCGGCGTCGCGCGCGG
>JAJZHS010000225.1 GCA_021798395.1 Pseudomonadota bacterium | reverse complement strand
GTGCCGCTGATCAAGGGCGCGATCGAGCACGGCGCCGCCGCCTTCATCGACGTCATCAGCCCGTGCGTGACTTTCAACAACCACGGCGGCAGCACCAAGAGCTACGACTACATGCGCCTGCACAACTCGGCTGCCAGCAGCATCGACTTCCTGCCGGAGCGCAGCGCGATCAGCGTCGACTACGCCTCCGGAGAGGCGATCGACGTGGCGCAGCACGACGGCAGCGTGCTGCGGCTGCGCAAGCTGCATCCCGACTACGATCCCACCGACCGCGTCGCCGCGCTGACCTACATGCACGAGCATCAGGCACGCGGGGAGATCGTCACCGGACTGCTGTACGTCGACGCGCAGGCCAGCGACCTGCACGTGGCGCTGAACACCTGCGACCGGCCGTTGAACGCCCTCGGCGTGGCCGAGTTGTGCCCGGGACCGCGGGCGCTGGAGAAAATCAACGCATCGCTGCGCTGACCACACCCCGTCGAGGAGGCGATCGATGAACGAACGCACCGTATTGCAATCGATGGCGCAACGCCATGTGCTCAGCCTGGGGCCACAGGCCACGGTGTACGAGGCCGCGTGCCTGATGACCCGCGCCGCGTGCGGCAGCGTGCTGGTGCTCGACGCCGCGGGGAGCATGGTGGGCATCGTCACCGAGCGCGACCTCATGACCCGCGTGCTGGCCAAGGCCGTGGACCCGCAGACCACCCGGCTGAGCGCGATCATGACCCCCGAGCCGCAGACCGTGCCCCCGGAAACCCGCGTCTGCGACGCGGTGCTGATCATGATCGAGCGGGGTTTCCGCCACCTTCCGGTGGTGGCCGCGTCCGGGCGCATCCTCGGCGTGTTCTCGGTGCGCGACGCGCTGCCGCGGGAAATCGGCAATGCCGTCAGCATGGCCGAGTTCAACGACCAGATCAACGACGCGCTGGGCTGACCGGGCGTCCGCCCGGAGTCGCCCGGCGGCGTCGTTCCTCCCGGCTACTTCATGCCCACGCGAAAGTTGCCCCACAGCCTGCCGCGCACCATCACCGGCACGTCGATTTCGCGCGTGACCTCGCCGGTGTTGCGGGCGTAGATCATCAGGTGCAGAGATTCGGTATTGCGCGCGCTCTCCAGCCCGAACGGATCCTGGTACAGCTGCATGCCGCGGCTGAACTTCAAATCGTGCTCGGCGTCGCCGATCTGCGGCTTGTCGCAATGCGCGTTGTGCGCTCCGACATAGCCGTTGCGGTCGACCGCCAGCGCATACATCAGCCTGGGATCGCGCGCGAGCGCCGCGTCGAACAGCGCCTGGGCGTGCGTGCGCATGGCCTGCGTGAACCGCGTCGTGTATTTCGGCGGGTCGGTTCCGGGAACCGGCACGTAGTTCTCGTCGAACAGGTCGGCCTCGGTCAGCGCGCCCTCGCGCAGAAGGCGCTCGAACAGATCGGCCGTGGCGCGGGCGCCATCCTTGCCGATGCCCGCCAGCAGACTCAGGTCCGAACCCGTCTCGAAACTCAGCGACCACTCGATGATCCGGTTGTTGCTCTTGAGCGTGCCGAGCAAGTGCTCGGCGTTTCGCGCCGCATTGCGCAGGCATTCCTCGGTGACCTGCTTGACCTCCTGCGCCATCTGCCCGAAATTGTCTCCGAGCTGGCGCATGGCGCCGGACGACGCCGCGGCCAGCTGCGTGGTCTGCGCGAACGCGTCCTGGCTCGCCCCCAGGCTGCGCTCCATGTCGCCGAAACTGCCCAGCGTGGCGCGCAACCGATCGACGTTGGCGCCGAGCGCCTGCGCGAACGACTCCGACGCATCGTGCACGGCCGACAGCGAAGTCTGCATGGCCGACGTGGAATCGCCGGCGGATCGCGTCGTCTCGCTGGTCTCGCTGGCCAGCCTCCGCACCTCGTCGGCCACCACGGCGAAGCCCCGGCCCGCATCTCCGGCACGCGCGGCTTCGATGGCCGCGTTCAGCGCCAGCAGGTTGATCTGCGCGGCGATGCCGCGCACGTTGCCCAGTACGCCCGCCAGCTTGCTCGTTCCGGTTCGCAGTTGCTCGAGCAGGGCGCCGTTGCGGGAGCTTTCCTCCATGATGCGCGCAAACGACTCGTCGTTTTCCCTGAAGTCGCTGCTGCGCTGGGTCAGCACCTGCGTCATCGCCGCAGCGCGCGCCGCGGCGTCGGCGATCTGCGCGCTCATGCGCGCGATGCTTTCGTTGACCTCGCCGACGAGCCCGGCAACGCCCCTGAGCAGAGCTTCCTGCCGCTCCTGCACCTGGGCCATTCCGGTGTTCGCGTTGCTCGGCACGAAATAGCCGCGCGCGGTCTCGGTTCCCGTGCGCAAGGCCGATTCCTGGACTTGAATCACCAGATTCCTGATGAACCGCAAGACGGCAGCGTGGTCCTCGTCGAAGCTGGCCAGCACGGCGTCGCTCAGATTGACGTGCCGGGCCCGGAGCATGTCCAGCATCCGCCCGAGCTGCGTCGGGGACTGGTCCGCGTTCGCCGCCTCGAGCAGCATGTCAACGGTGGCATCGGGAGCCGCCGAAGGCGGCAAAGCGGGATCCGGAGTTCTCAACGCAGTTCCTCGTTCCGTTACGCCACGGCCTGGCTGACGCGGGAGACCCTGGTTTTCAATTCTATATACGGCAACTATAAGACCGACTTGAGTCCGACGCGATCCGGCCTCCGGCGCATCGCGCCGGGGGCGCGCGTCGGTGCGCGCCGCGCGGCGCGGTTCAGCTGCCGATGAAACCGAGGAACAGCGCGCCCCAGTGGCGGCCGCGAACGCGCAGCGGATGCGCCAGCGCGCTCATCGCTTCGCCGTTGTCGCGGGCGTAGACCTGCAGCATCACGCCCGTGGCGTTGCGCGAGGCGTTGACGATGACCGGATCCTCGAACCGGCGTCGCGAGCGGTTGTGCGCCAGGTCGTGCTTCGGGTCGCCGGTCAGCGGCTTGTCGGTGATGCTGTTGCTGACCGCGGCATAGGCGTTGCGGTCGATCAGAACGGCGGCGCGATACGTCGGCGAGGCTGCCAGGAAGTCGTCCTCGAAGGGCTGCACGTGCTGGCGGAACCAGTCTGTGTAGCGTGTCGTGTAGCGCGGCGGATTGGTGCCGGCAACGGCGACGTAGTGGTCGTCGAACAGCGCCGCCTCGTCGATCTCGCCGCGCGCCAGCCCCTGCTCGAGCAGCGCCTCGGCAGCGGCCGCGCGGCGCTCGAGTTCCCGCACGGTGCGGCTGGCCGACGAATCCGTGCGGTACGACGTGGACAATTCGAACAGCTGCTGCGCCTTGCCCAGCGCGGTGCCGAGCGCGTCGTTGAACGCGCGCGCCTCGGAGATGTTTTCGTCGTCGAAGGCGCGGACCTGCTCCGCCATGCCGTTGAAACGCGCCTGCAGTTCGCGCAGCTGCGCGCCTTGGGTGGTGAAGGTGGCCGATGTCGCCGCGGTGTGCTCGGCGATGCGCGAGACGCCGCCTGCGATGGCGTTGAAATCGTTGACCAGTTCCTGCATGCGCTCCTGGCCGGCATGCATGTCCCCGGCGAACTGCTGCGCCGTGTCGGAGGTCGCCTGCACCGTGCGCTGCATGGCGCCGACTTCGCCGCCGATGTCCTTGACCGTGCTTTCGGTGGCGCGCGCCAGGCTGCGGATTTCGTCGGCGACGACGGCGAAGCCGCGGCCGGCGTCGCCGGCGCGGGCGGCCTCGATCGCCGCATTGAGCGCGAGCAGGTTGACGCGCTCGGCGATCGTGTGGATCTTGTGCATCTGCTGGACGATGCTTCCGAACTGCTGGCGAAGTTCCGAAAGCGCGCCCTGATTCCGGGAGTTGCGCTCAACGAGTTGGGCGAAGAGCGCACGCATCGCATCGCTTTTTCCGGCGCCTTCCGCGGCCAGCTTGTCGACGCCGGCGATCTCGCTGTCGAGCGTTCGCACCTGGATTTCCGCCTTCTCCGACGATTCGGCCAGGATGCGCATTTCGGCGGCGACATCGGTGATCGCGTCGGTCTGTTCGCGCGCGTGCTCGGTGGTCTGCTCGAGGGTCTGCCTGGCGTGCAGGCTCATGCGCGCCAGCGCGTAGGCGACTTCGTTGGCGTCGGTGCTGACGTGGTCGACGAAGCCGCGGAAACGTCCGAGCAGGTCGCGCCACGGTTGGGGCAGCGCGCCCACGGCGTGTTCGCTCAGGTCGATGGTGCCGTCCAAGGCAGGGGAAGAAGGCGGATTCAGCGTGTCCATGATGCGCATTGAATGGATGGGGCGGTCAGGCGCGCCGCGCGAAGCGCAGACGCGGACTGCGGCAGATCGGCCCCATTCGTATCGGGGGTCTCATATGCTACAGATCAACCATTAAAAGAGGCGATGCTTGTAATGCTTGATTACGTCGGAAGCGCTCCGTCGGAGCGACCGCGCGGCTTCAGCCCGCGCGCACCGGGTCGCGGTGCCGCGCGAGGTGGCGCGGAGTCCACGAATGCGGCGACTTGAGAACGAAACGGTAGCGCGCGACGTGGTAGCTCGGGTCGAAGCCGTAGAAGTTGCAGCGCATCATCTGCAACTCCTCGTCGCGGTAGCGCGCCAGCGGCTTGGCCGCCTCGTCGCGCGCGCGCGCCTCGCGCTTGGCCTGCAGCCGCAGGGCGAAATCCGGCGCCGCGGCCAGCGCCGCGGCGCGGCGCGCCGCCTCGGCGCCG
>JAJZHS010000224.1 GCA_021798395.1 Pseudomonadota bacterium | reverse complement strand
GGCGGCGGCGAGCAGTGCCAGCAGCAGGCCGGCCAGCAGCGCGCGCCGCATCGAAGCGTCAGTCCGCGCGCCGCGCGCGCAGCGTGGCCAGCGCGCCGTCGCGCGGCAGCGCGCTGGCCGTGCTGTCGCGGCGGTGCTGGTACTCGACGGTGCCCGACTTCAGTCCGCGCTCGGACACCACCAGGCGGTGCGGAACTCCGATCAGCTCCCAGTCGGCGAACATCGCGCCGGGGCGCTCGCCGCGGTCGTCGAGCACCGCGTCGAAACCCGCCTCGAGCAGTTCGTCGAGCAGCGCGTCGGCCGCCGAACGCACCGCTTCGACGCGGTCGTAGCCGATCGGGCACACGACGACCTCGAACGGCGCGATCGCGTCGGGCCAGATCATGCCGCGCGCGTCGTGGTTCTGTTCGATGCACGCGCCGAGGATGCGGGAGACGCCGATTCCGTAGCAGCCCATCTCGAGCAGCTGCGCGCGTCCGGCGTCGTCGAGGAAGGTCGCGCCCATCGCCTCGGAATACTTGGTGCCGAGGTAGAACACGTGGCCGACTTCGATTCCGCGGCAGATCTGCAGCGTGCCGCTGCCGTCGGGACTGGGGTCTCCGGCGACGACCTCGCGCAAGTCGGCGACCTCGGGCTCGGGCAGGTCGCGGCCCCAGTTCACTCCGGTGTAATGCGCGTGCTCGGTATTGGCGCCGACGACGAAATCGGCCATCCGCGCCACGGTGCGGTCGACCACCACGCGCATCGGCCGCGCCGTGCCCAGCGGGCCGATGTAGCCGGGCCGGCAACCGAACCAGGCGACGATCTCGTCCTCGGTGGCCATCCGGGATTCGGCCAGCCCGGGCAGCTTGGCGGCCTTCACCGCGTTGACCGCATGGTCGCCGCGGACCAGCAGCAGCACGATTTCGGCCTCGAGCGGGCCGCCGGCCGCGTCGACGCGGTCGACGGCCATGACCACCGACTTGACCGTGCGCTGCAGCGGCAGGCCGAGCAGCTCGGCGACGTCCTCGCATTTGGCTGCGTTCGGCGTCGGGGTCTTGCGCAACGCCTCGGCCGGCTCGGCGCGGGCGTCGAGCAGCGGCAGCGCCTCGGCCAGTTCGACGTTGGCCGCGTAGTCCGAGTCGGCGCAATACGCGATGGCGTCCTCGCCGGTGTCGGCGATGACGTGGAACTCGTGGCTCATCGAGCCGCCGATCTGACCGGTGTCGGCAGCCACGGCGCGGAATGCGAAGCCGAAGCGCGTGAAAATGCGCTTGTAGGCTTGATACATCGCCGCGTAGCTGATCTGCGCGCCGGCGTAGTCGCGGTCGAACGAATACGCGTCCTTCATCGTGAATTCACGCGCGCGCATCACGCCGAAGCGCGGCCGGCGCTCGTCGCGGAACTTGGTCTGGATGTGGTAGAAGTTCAGCGGAAGCTGGCGCCACGAATTGATCTCGCCGCGCGCGATGTCGGTGACGACTTCCTCGGAAGTCGGCTGCACGACGAAGTCGCGCTGGTGGCGGTCCTTGATGCGCAGCAATTCGGGGCCGTACTTGTCCCAGCGCTGCGTTTCCTGCCAGAGTTCCGCCGGTTGCACGACCGGCATCAGCAGTTCGATCGCTCCAGCGCGGTTCATTTCCTCGCGCACGATGGACTCGACCTTGCGCAGGCTGCGCAGCCCCAGCGGCATGTAGGTGTACAGGCCGGCGGCGAGCTTGCGGATCATTCCGGCGCGCAGCATCAGCGCCTGGCTGGCGACGTCGGCGTCGGCCGGTGCCTCTTTCTGGGTCGAGATGAAAAAACGGGAAACACGCATCGATGGCTCGCGGACAGGGGGCTGGAACGGGGCATGGCGACCGCGCGGCGCGCTCGCCTGAACTCTATAATCGGATTCGGATTCTAAAAGATGAGGGATAGACGCCATGTTGGATCGCGAAGGCTATCGTCCCAACGTCGGCATCATCCTGCTCAACACCAGGAACCAGGTGTTCTGGGGCAAGCGCGTCAGCGCCCACTCGTGGCAGTTCCCGCAAGGAGGGATTCATGCCGGAGAGAACCCCGAGCAGGCGATGTATCGTGAGTTGTACGAGGAAGTCGGGTTGCGGCCGGATCACGTGCACATTCTTGGACGTACCCGGAACTGGTTGCGCTACGACGTTCCGCAGCAGTACCTGCGGCGCGACAGCCGCGGCTTCTACAAGGGGCAGAAGCAGATCTGGTTCCTGCTCAAGCTGACCGGGCGCGACAGCGACGTGTGCCTGCGCGCGACCGACCATCCCGAGTTCGACGCCTGGCGCTGGAACGAGTACTGGATCGCGCTCGACAGCGTGATCGAGTTCAAGCGTGCCGTCTACCAGCAGGCGCTGAGCGAACTGGCGCACCTGCTGCCGCGCGTCGAGGGGCGTACCCGGTATCTGCGCGCCAACCTGAGGCACGCGCGGCAGGCGGCATCGCACGTCGTCGAAACCAAGGAGGTGGTCTGATGCATCGAGCCGCTGCCGCGCTGATCGCGGCCGTGCTGAGCCTGTCGGCGGTCACGGCGATGGCCGCCACCGGCGACGAAGGACTCGCCGGCCTGCTGCCGCAGCCGAAACCCGCGCCGACGCCGTTGCGCCTGCCGCCGCCGCCGCGGGCCGACGCGCTGGTGCGCGTTCCGCAGCACGGCGAACTCGAATTCTTCATCGACCCGGCGAGCATGCTCCGCGTCAGCGCGACCGAAGTGCGCTACACGCTGGTGGCGCGCAGCGACCACGGCGCCGACAACGTCGGCTACGAAGCCTTCGACTGCGCGCGGCCGGCCTGGCGCGTCGAGGCGCTGTGGCTGGGTGGGCGCTGGCAGCCGCAACCCCAGGCCCAGTGGATCCCGGTCGACCGCGGCCTTGCCGGCGTGCACGGCACCCTGGACACGGACTACCTGTGCAGCGAGGGAACGGTCGACGGCGGCGTCGCCGAACTGCGCGCGCGGCTGCGCCGCGGCGCGCGGATCCCCTAGGTCACTGCGTCGGGGCCATGGCGCCCCCGTTGCGGCCCCAGGCGCTGGACGCGCTGGCCGCGTGCCGCGGCGCGCTCAGCCGCGCGACAGCACCATGTTGTCGCGGTGGATCAGTTCGGGCTCCTCGATGAAGCCGAGCACCGCCTCGATCTGCGCCGTCGGGGTGCGCCGGATCAGGCGCGCCTCGGCCGCCGCGTAGTTGCTCAGGCCGCGCGCGATCTCGACGCCGTCGCCGTCGAGCACCGCGATCACGTCGCCGCGCTCGAACTCGCCGCCGACCTCGACGACGCCGACCGGAAGCAGGCTGGCGCCGCCGTCGCGCAGCCGGCGCGCGGCTCCGGGGTCGACCGTGACCTGGCCGCCGAGTTGCAGCTGATCGATCATCCACTGCTTGCGCGCGGCCAGCTTGCCGCTTCCGGCGCGCAGCTGGGTGCCGATGGCTTCGCCGTCGGCCAGGCGCAGCAGCACGCGCGGCTCGCGGCCGCTGGCGATCACCGTGTGCGCGCCGCTGCGCGCGGCGCGGCGCGCGGCCAGCACCTTGGTCAGCATGCCGCCCTTGCCGACGTGGCTGCCGGCGCCTCCGGCCATCGCCGGCAGCGTCGGATCGTCGGCCGCGGCGTCGTCGATCAGCGTCGCTTGCGGGTCGCGGCGCGGGTCGGCCGAGTACAGGCCGCGCTGGTCGGTCAGGATGATCAGCGCGTCGGCCTCGACCAGGTTGGTCACCAGCGCGCCGAGGGTGTCGTTGTCGCCGACCTTGATTTCGTCGGTGACGACGGTGTCGTTTTCGTTGATCACCGGAACCACGCCGTGCGCCAGCAGCGTCAGCAACGTGCTGCGCGCGTTCAGGTAGCGCCTGCGGTGGGCGAGGTCGGCGTGGGTCAGCAGGACTTGCGCGCAGTGGCGGCCGCGGGCGCTGAACGCGCCTTCGTAGGCCTGCGCCAGGCCCATCTGGCCGACCGCGGCGGCGGCCTGCAACTCGGGGATTTCGCGCGGGCGCTGCGCCCACCCCAGCCGCTTCATGCCCTCGGCGATGGCGCCGCTCGACACCAGGATGACTTCCTTGCCCAGCGCGTGCAGCGCGGTGATCTGCTCGACCCAGCGCGCGACCGCGGCGTGGTCGATGCCGCGGCCCTCGTCGGTGACCAGGCTGGAGCCGACCTTGACCACCAGGCGGCGCGCGGTCGCGATGACCGAGCGTGGTGCCTCAGCGCGCATGGTCGTCCGCCTGGTCGTCCGCCTGGTCGTTCGCCGGGTCGTTCGCCGGGTCGTTCGCCGGGTCGTTCGCCGGGTCGTTCGCCGGGTCGGCGAAGCGCGGATCGCTGGGTGGAGCCGCCGCCGCGGGCGTGCGGGGGGTGAGCACGGCGTGCGCGATCGCCTGCACCAGCGGCTCAAGCCCTTCGCGGGTGACCGCCGAAATGGTGTGCACCGGGCCTTTGTGGCGCAGCCGGCGAACGATGCCCTTGATCAGCGCGTCGCGCGCTTCGGCGGGGACCAGATCGATCTTGTTCAGCACCAGCCAGCGCGGCTTGGCGGCCAGCTCGGCGTCGTATTTCTTCAGTTCGGCGACGACCGCGCGCGCGTCGCGCACCGGGTCGGCGTCGGGGTCGAGCGGCGCCACGTCGACCAGGTGCAGCAGCAGCCGGGTGCGTTGCAGGTGGCGCAGGAACTGGTGGCCGAGCCCGGCGCCTTCGG
>JAJZHS010000223.1 GCA_021798395.1 Pseudomonadota bacterium | reverse complement strand
TCCGATCTGGCTGGCGCCGCAGCCCGCCCAAGCCGACAGCGATTTCGAGCCGACTCCGGAGTACGTGCGCGCCTGGCGCTGAGCTCCAGCCGTGCGCCGGCGCCGCGCTGACGGCGGTTTGACGCGGCTTTGACGGCGCCGCGGAACGACGCGGGGCGACGCCGATCCGATCGGGCATCGATTCCGGGCATCGGGCCCGGAACCCAAGCTGGAGCCCTTGATGTCGCATCGTTGTTTTCCCGCCGGGCGCGCGCTGCTCGCCGCGGCGCTGCTGAGTACGCTGGCGTCGTCCCCGGCAAGCGCCGCGGCCATGCGGATGTACGCGTTCGGCAATGAAATCTACCTGTGTCAAAGCCGAACCTGGACCCGAGACGGCGCGTCGACACCATCGGGTTACTTCGACGTGGTCTCGGCGTATGCCAACGAATTCGATCTGGGTCTGCTGCCGCCCGGCCCGAACGGCGATTCACCGAATTTCGACCGGGTCGATCTGCAGTGCTGGGTGCGCGACCGCCTCACCCTGGGCTACAAGCCGAAAGCGGGCGAGCGCTCGTATTCGATCCGTCTGCCCCGCAACGATGCCTTCTGGGAACGGCACGATCCGGACGAGCTCGATCCGGTGCGCAGCTTGCCGCGCGATGGCACGGTGATCACGCTTTTCCTGCACGCCGTCGGCGACGCGGCTTCGCCCGCGCATCTCGAAATCAGGCGCGCGTTCGCCGTATCCCCCGCCTCCGACGACCCCAAGCTGAGCGGGGACTACGACCTGGTGCACGTTCCGCGTCTGATGCCGGACTGACGCAGCGGCGGGCGCCACGTCGACGCACGACGGCGGCAGGCCCGCTGATCACGGCGCGCTCACGCGGCGCTGACAACGCAACGGAACGCGGCGCGGCGCCAGCGGTCCGATCGGGCAGAGATTTCCGGCACCCGGTCCGGAACGCCAGTCTGAATCCCTGTGGAAGGAAACACCGATGCGCCATCCATCGTTGAACCGCGCCGCGACGCGCGCGCTGCTGAGCGCCGCGACGCTGCTCGCCGCACCGACCGGCGCGGCGAGCGCCGCGGCGGTCCAACTCTCGACCATCGGCAGCGAACTGCTGCTGTGCCGCGCCGAACTGAACAGCCGCGACGGCAAACGCTACACCGCGACGCCGGCGTGGCAATGGGTCAACTCGTACGCCCGCGCGCACTACGACTTCGGCAAGGTGCTCGAGGAGGTCAACCATCACTCGCCGCGCTTCGCGAGCCTGACGCTGAGTTGCGTTCGCCGTGAGCGAATCATGGTCGGCGAGTTGCCGCGCGCCGACGAGCGTTGGTATTCGATCGAGCTCGACCGCTTCGATCCGCTGTGGGGGCTCAACGACCCGTACACCGATTCCTCAGCGCAGGGCTGGTACTCCGAGCTGCCGCGCGACGGCACCGTCGTCGCGCTGCGTATCGGCAACACCGGCTTGCCGCACCGGCCCCTGCGCATCAACGACGCCGGGATCTGGCGCGATGCCGACCCGCTCGGCTCGTACACCGACTACTCGATGAGCGGACAGGCGTGGATTTTCATCGACGCCGACCCCGACCCCGACCTCGCCTCCGCTTCCGCCTCCGCCTCCGCCTCCGCCTCCGCCTCCGCCTCCGCCTCCGACACCGATGGCGATTAGACGGTTGCACGAGTTCATGGGCCGATCGAACGGCGGAAGGAAGCGCCGATGCGCAAGCCATCGTTGAACCGCGCCGCGACGCGCGTGCTGCTGGGCGCCGCAACGCTGCTCGCCGCACCGACCGGCGCCGCGCGCGCCGCGGCGGTCGAACTGCGCAGCGTCGGCCACGAGGTGCTGCTGTGCCGCGTCGAGCACCGCTGCGCCCACGACACGCGCTTCGCGGCGACGCCGGCGTGGCAATGGGTCGTCGCGTTCGCGCCGGCGCGCTTCCAGCTCGGCGAGGTGCTCGACGACGACGACGGCGACTCGCCATACTTCGCGAGCCTGACGCTGAGCTGCGTTCGCCGCGACCGCATCATGGTCGGCGAGCTGCCGCTGCGCGACGAGCCCAGCTACTCGATCGAGCTCGATCGCGACGATCCGCTGTGGGCCATCGCCGACCCCCAGGCCGCGCCGTCCACGCCGAGCTGGCACGTCGAGCTGCCGCGCGACGGCAGTGTCGTGTCGCTGCGCATCGGACCCACCGGGATGCCGCGCCAACCGCTGCGTCTCGTCAGCGCCTCGATCAGGTTCGATGGCGACCCGGCGGGCGTGCGCACCGACTACCAGCTGGACGGCCACGACTGGCGCTTCATCGAGGATTGATCGACGGCTCGACGCCCGCGACGCGCCGATGACGCCGCGCTCACGCGGCGCTGACGACGCGACGGAACGTGGCGCCAGCGCCGCGGTCCGATTCAGCATCGTGTCCGGGCGCCTCGTCCGGAACGCCACCAGGAGCCCCTGATGCCGAACCGTCATGTCACCGCGGCGCGCGCGCTGCTCGCCGCGACGCTGCTGATCGCGCTGTTGCCTGCGGCGGCCAGCGCCGCGATCCTCACCGTGTTCTCGAACGGCAACGAGCACTACATGTGCGCCGCGCACGCCCATATGCGCGACGGCACGTCGGTCGAGTCGCCGGCGCGCCAGGTGGCAGGGGCCTACGGCGGCTATTTCGAGCTGGGCACGCTGCCGGGAACGCCCAATGGCGCTTCGCCCGAATTCGAAAGCCTGGCGCTGCGCTGCTGGGTGCGCGACGAGCACGACCTCGGTGCGCAGCCCTACCCCGGCGAGGCCTCGTATTCGATCGTGCTGCATCGGGACGACCCGTTCTGGATCCCGGACCAGACCGTCGCGCCAGGGTTCGGTCCGAACCTGCCGCGCGACGGGATGGCCGTCAGCATGATCATCGCCGCCGACGCGGGCGCGAATCCGCCGACGCACATCGACATCCGGCGAGCCTGGATCGCGCCGTTTGTCAACCTGCCCAACAACGTGTCGATGCCTTACGGCCTGACGGCAGCCCCCTACCGACTGACGCGCGACTGAGCGGGGGGTGAGGCCATGCTGCACGAACTTCGATTTCCCGCCGGGCGCAAGCTGCTCGCCGCGCTGCTGCCAAGCGTACTCGCGGCGCCGGCGCTGCTGAGCAGTCATGCTGCGCACGCCGCCTCGATGATGCTGCTCGCGGAGCCGGGCGACGTCCACCTCTGCCAAGCGACGGTGTGGAGCCGCCACAGCAACTATGCCGTGACGCAAAGCGGCTATCTGCAGGTCGATACACGACGCACTAACAGCCGCCGCGCGCCGCGACAAACGCTCCCGCCGAACGCCGACGGCGCGGCGGCGTCTGACGCGATACCGAAACAGGCTTTTGCCGCCCCCTTCCGGAGATTGTTATGTACCGACTACCCCTGTTCATTGGTCGATCGAGGCCCGTGGCACTCGCCGTCGCGCTCGCGCTGACCGGCAGCGCCCACGGCGCCGGGCTCAGCTTGATCGCCAGCGGCAATGAAGCCTACCTCTGCCACACCATCATCGAGCGCGCCTACGGCGCGCCGATGGTCTCCAAGCCGGAGCGCGTCGACTCGCATGAACCGGTCGCCTTCTATATCGGATCGCTGCCCCCCGGTGAGCACGGCGATTCGCCGCAGTTCCGCCGATTGACCCTTCGTTGCTGGCTGCGCGCGCCGACCGAGTTCGACGTCGGGCTGGGCGATGGCGAAGCGTCCTACTCGATCTCCTTCGACCGTGAATCCCCGCTGTGGGATCTGGGCGCCGCCAACGGCGTGCACGACTACTGGCCGCCGCACGACCGGCGCATGGTGCGCTTCACACTCCAGCGCACCGACAACCCGGCCGCTCCGCTCCACATCGCCGGCGCATCGGTGGTCGATGAGATCCAGGGCTTCAGGGAGTACGCCGTGCCCAACGGCTTCCTCACGCTGGGCCGCGACTGAAGTCGGTCTCGCGCGCCGCGGATTCGCCCCCGGCTCGAACCCGCGGCCCGTTGCACGCCATGCCGGCCACGCCCTGATGGAGTTTTCGATGCCTGAATCTGTCCGCCGATACCGGGCTCACGCGCTGACCGCACTCGCGGTGCCGGCGCTGCTGCTCGCTAACCCCGCGCACGCGCTGTACGGTGCTTCCCTCGTGCTGACTTCGACCCACGGCGAGGCTTACACCTGTCGAGCGACCGTGCGCGGCCGCGACAACAATCTGCTCATCAAACAAAGCGACTATCTGCGCGTCGATTGGTGGGGCGCGCAATTCGCGTTCGGCGACGACGGCGTCCTTCCGGTCGCCGCCAATGGCGACACACCGGGGTTCGGCTCGCTGACGTTGACCTGCTGGGCGCCAGCGGAGAATTGGCCGGGCACCCAGCCGCCCGCGGGCACTCCGTCGTATTCGCTGACGCTGGACTACCTCGACCCCGCCTGGCGCACGATCAGTGCGGACGGCAGCCACTTCACACCGAGGCTGCCTCGCGACGACCGCACGCTGGACTTGCAGATCAAACGCACCGCGGACCAGCAGCAGATGTTCGAGATCACGGACGCGTCGCTGCGCGTGTGGCCCGTCGTATCGGCCGGTGACATCACCTACGGGGCGGGCATGCACCGCCACCTGAGCCTTGATTGACGACCGGCATTCGCCGCCGACCACGATCCCGCACGAGACTCGAATGAGCAATAC
>JAJZHS010000222.1 GCA_021798395.1 Pseudomonadota bacterium | reverse complement strand
CCTGGTCGGCGACCTCGGGCACGTGCTGCGCGCCAGCCGCGTCGGCGCCGAACTGCAGGTCGACGCGATTCCGGCCTCGGCCGCGCTGGCCGCGCAGCCGGCGGCGCGCCGCCGCGCCTGCCAGCTCGCCGGCGGCGACGATTACGAACTGCTGTTCACCGCACCGGAGTCGGCGCACGACGCGGTGCTGCGCGCCGCCGACGCGGCAGGCACGCCGGTGGCGCGCATCGGCCGCATCGACGCCGCAGCCGGACTGCGTCTGCGCGACGCGGCCGGAAACGTGTTGTCCGAAGCCTACGGCGGCTTCGACCACTTCCGCGCGCCATGACCGATCCGCAGCGCGCCGACTGGCGCTTCGCGCTGCGCGACCCGCTGCACCTGGTCGCGCTTGGCTTCGGCACCGGACTGGCGCCACGCGCTCCCGGAACCGCCGGCTCTCTGCTGGGCTGGGCCAGCTATCTGCTGCTGACGCTCTGGCTGCCGCCGCAGGCCTGGAGCCTGCTGCTGTTCGTCGCGTTCACCGCCGGGATCTGGGTGTGCGGCCGCACCGCGCGCGACCTCGGCACCGACGACCCGTCCGCGGTCGTCTGGGACGAGATCGTCGCGATCTGGCTGGTGTTGTGGCTGCTGCAGCCGGCGCCCGGCGTGCCGGCGGTGTGGTGGCTGCAGGCGCTGGGCTTCGTGCTGTTCCGGGTGTTCGATGCCGTCAAGCGCGGTCCGGTCGGATGGGCCGACCGTCACGTCAAAGGCGGCCTGGGCATCATGTTCGACGACCTGGTCGCCGCGGCGTTGACGCTGGCCGTGCTGTTCGGCGCGCTGCTCGCGATGGCCTGGGTCCAGCGCCATGGTGGATGAGGCCGCCCATCGCGGCCCGGATTGGAACGCGCTGCTCGACGCGGCGCGCGCGCTGCGCGACGCGCTGGGCTCGGGCCGCATGGTCGGTTGCGCCGAGTCGTGTACCGGGGGCCTGGCTGCGGCCGCGATCACCGCGCTGCCCGGGTCCAGCGCCTGGTTCGAACGCGGCGTCGTGACCTACAGCGACCGCGCCAAGCGCGAGCTGCTCGGCGTCGACGCGAACCTGCTGCAACGCTGCGGCGCGGTCAGCGAAGAAGTCGCGCGCGCGATGGCCGCGGGCTTGCTGCGTGCCGCGCCGGTCGACGCCGCGCTGGCCATCACCGGAATCGCCGGCCCCGACGGAGGCAGCGTCGACAAGCCGGTGGGGCTGGTGTGGTTCGGCTGGGCCTGGCGCGAATCCGGCGTCGCGCGCATCGACGCGCAGGGCACGGTCTGGAGCGGCGACCGCGGCGCCGTGCGCATGGCCTCGGCGCAGCATGCGCTGCTGGGCCTGGCGCGGCGATTGGCACCGCCCGCGCGCTGAGACGGTCGCCGCGCCCGCTGCGGGGGCCGTCGCGCGCGCAGGACGGAGTCGTTCACACCTTCTCAGCCCTGCGGCGGAGCGGTGTCGCGGAACGACGCGCGCTGCATCAGCCGCTCGTACAGCCTGTGCAGGTTCGGGTAGTCGGCGCGCCAATCGATCTCGGGGTTGCGAAACGCCACGTACCCCAGCGCCGAGCCGACCGCGATGTCGGCCAGGCTCAGATGGTTGCCGCACAGCCAGGTCGATTCGCCCAGGCCGACCGACATCGCGTTGAGCGCGCCGTGGATCTTCGCCATCTGGCGCTCGATCCACGCCTGGCAGCGCTGCTGCGGCGCGCGCCCGGGCCAGGCCTGTTCCAGGCGCGCGGTCGCCGCGGCGTCCATCGTGCCGTCGGCCAGCGCCTCCCAGGTCCGCACCTCGGCGCGCTCGCGGCCGCTGGCCGGGATCAGCCGGCCGACCGGGGTCAGGGTGTCGACGTATTCGACGATGACCCGCGAGTCGTAGATCACGCCGCCGTCTTCCATGACCAGGCACGGCACCTTGGCCAGCGGGTTGAAACTGCCGATCTGCGCCCCGGGCCCCCAGACGTCGTCCTCGACGAATTTGTACTCGATCTTTTTCTCGGCCAGCACGACGCGGACCTTGCGAACGTAGGGGCTTGTAAGCGATCCGATGAGTTTCATGACCGTGCTCTTGAAATTCGGCGAGGCAGTATAGAACGCGGCGCCGGGTCCGCGCAGTGCGCCAGTTCCTACAATGATGGCATGAATGCACCGACCACCCCCGTGACGCCGACGCCGTTGTCGGCCCTGTCGCCGCTCGATGGCCGCTACGCGGCCAAACTCGACCCGCTGCGTCCGCACCTGTCCGAGAGCGCGCTGATGCGCTGCCGGGTGCGCGTCGAAATCGAATGGCTGATCGCGCTGTCGGAAGCCGGCCTGCCCGAACTGGAGCCGATCGCACCGGCGCTGCAAGGCGAACTGCGCCGCCTCGTCGAGACCTTCGGCGACGGCGACGCGCAGGCCATCAAGGCCATCGAGCGGGTCACCAACCACGACGTCAAAGCCGTCGAATACTGGATCAAGGAGCGGCTGAGCGCTTGGCCCGAACTCGCGCGCAGCAGCGAATTCGTCCATTTCGCGTGCACCTCCGAAGACATCAACAACACCGCGCACGGCCTGATGCTCGGCGGCGCGCGCAGCAGCGTGCTGCTGCCGGCGATGCGCGCCGTGCTGCGGCGCCTCAAGCAGCTGGCGCGGGATCTGGCCGACGCGCCGATGCTGTCGCGCACCCACGGCCAGACCGCGAGCCCGACGACGCTGGGCAAGGAAATGGGCAACGTCGCGGCCAGGCTGCAGCGCGCGATCGACGCCGTCGCCGCGGTCGAACTCACGGCGAAGATGAACGGCGCGGTCGGCAACTACAACGCCCACCTCGCAGCCTACCCGGACATCGACTGGGAGGCGCTGGCGCGCCGCGTCGTCGAGCAGCGCCTGGGGTTGCGCTTCAACCCGTACACCATCCAGATCGAGCCGCACGACGCGATGGCCGAACTGTTCGACGCCGTGGCGCGGCTCAACACCGTGCTGCTGGACCTGAACCGCGACGTCTGGGGCTATATCTCGTGGGGTTACTTCAAGCAGCGCACCAAGGCCGGGGAAATCGGTTCGTCGACCATGCCGCACAAGGTCAACCCGATTGATTTCGAGAATTCCGAAGGCAATCTCGGGTTGGCCAACGCGCTGCTGCGCCACTTGAGCGACAAGCTCCCGGTGTCGCGCTTCCAGCGCGACCTGACCGATTCGACGGTGCTGCGCAACATGGGCGTGGCGCTCGGCTACGGCCTGCTCGCGTACGACAGCCTGCAGCGAGGATTGGACAAGCTCGAGCCGAATCCGAAGGCACTGGCCGCCGACCTCGACGCGGCCTGGGAAGTGCTGGCCGAGCCGGTGCAGACGGTGATGCGCCGGCACGGTCTGCCCAATCCCTACGAGCAGTTGAAGGAACTCACGCGCGGCAAGGCGATCACACGGGAGTCGATGCACGCGTTCATCAGCGCCTTGCCGCTGCCCGACGCCGACAAGGCGCGGCTGCTGGCGCTGACCCCGGCCAGCTACACCGGCAAGGCCGCCGAACTGGCGCGGCGCATCGGCGACGACGAACGCTGACGACGAACGCTGATACCGGGGCGCACCGCCCGCGAGGACCTTTCGATGCTCAAACTGCTGATGAAATGGCTGCTGTCGGCCACCGCGTTGATGGCGGTGGCCTACCTGTACAGCGGAGTCGAACTTTCCGGGTTCGCCGCGGCGTTGTGGGCTGCGCTGATCATCGGCGCGCTCAACGCGCTGGTGCGGCCGCTGCTGGTCATCATGACGCTGCCGATCACGGTGCTGACGCTGGGACTGTTCCTGTTCATCGTCAACGCCGCGATGTTCGATCTGGCGTCGGCGCTCAGCGACGGCTTCCACGTGCGCAGCTTCGGCGCTGCGCTGATCGGATCGCTGCTGTACAGCGGCGCCGGCATGGTCATCGACAGCGCGCTCGAGGGCCTGTCGCTCGACCGCCGTCGTCGCTGACGGCGCGCAAGGCGCCGCGGCCGCCGCGCGGCAAGGAACGCGGTCAGTCCGCTTGCGGCGCTCCGCCGGGCAGGCGCTGCCCGGGGGCCAGCGCGCTGCTGCGCAGGAACTCGGCGGCGTCGAGCGCCCGGCCACCGGGGCGCTGCAGCCGCGTCAGCCACAGGCTGCCTTCGCCGCACGCCACCTCGACTCCGCGCGCATCGGCGGCCAGCACCGTTCCCGGCGTTCCGCTGCCGCTGCCCACGCGGGCGCCGTGCACCTTGAACTGCAGCACGCCGTCGGTGCGGACGTGCGCGGCCGGCTGCGGCAGCAGCGCGCGCACGCTGCGTTCGAGCAGCGCCGCCGGTTCGCTCCAGTCGAGCCACGTCTCGCGTTTATCGAGCTTGGCGGCGTAGCAGATGCCGTCGTTCGGTTGCGCGGTCGGCTCGGCAACGCCGGCGGCGAGGTCGTCGAGCACCTGCAGCAGCAATTCCGCGCCCAGCGCGGCCAGACGATCGTGCAGCGAGCCCGCGGTTTCGTCGGCGGCAAGATCCAGCTCCGCCATGCGGTAGACCGGCCCGGTGTCGAGCCCGGAGTCCATGCGCATGATGCTGACTCCGCTTTGCGCGTCGCCGGCGGCGATGGCGCGCTGGATCGGCGCCGCGCCGCGCCAGCGCGGCAGCAGCGAAGCGTGGATGTTGACGCAGCCCAGACGCGGCAGCTCGAGCACCCATGCCGGGAGGATCAGCCCGTAC
>JAJZHS010000221.1 GCA_021798395.1 Pseudomonadota bacterium | reverse complement strand
AATCCGGGCACAGCGCGACGCCCAGCGCGGCGTAGGCGTCGAGGTTGCGGTTGGCGTTGAGCAGCAGCGTACGCACCTGCGGGCGCAGGCGGCGCAGCGCGCGCGCGGCCAGGGTTTCGCCGCCGGCGCGCAGCAGCCCCTTGTCGCGTCCGCCCATGCGGCGCGCACGGCCCCCGGCCAGCACCAGGCCGGTGATGGTGGTGGCTGTCGGCGCGGGCTTCACTCGGCGGGCGGCTCCATCGAATCGGCGTAGCGCGGCCGCGCTTTCATCAGCGTGACGATCATGCAGCCCAGCGCGACAGTGAAGACGGCCGACGCGTCGAACATCGTCAGCCCCACGGCCATCATGTCGAGCACCTGGCGCGTCGGCAGCGCGTGCGTCAGGCTCGGGCCCGGTGCGCGCGCCAACGCCAGCCAAAGCGGGCCGACCCACGGCAGCAGCACTCCGGCCAGGTAAGCCGGGATCAGCCACGGGGTCAGCCGGGCTTCGAGCCCGGGCTGCACCGGGCGGAACGGATCGGAACTGCGCATCTCTGCCGCCCTTTGCGTCACCCGCCGATGTACGACATCTCGACGCGGCGCTCGCCGCGCGCGGCCTGCGCGCTGCCGCGCAACGCGGAATAGCGGTCGTCGCGTCCGCTCCAGACCTGGGCCAGCGCGGCGCGCAGCGAAGCGTCGTCGACCGGCGACACGCCGAGCGCGGCGTCGCCGCGCAGCAGGGCGCGCAGGTCGTGGCCGTGGCTGGCGAACAGGCACAGGTACAGCTTGCCTTCCATCGACAGCCGCGCCCGGTTGCAGTCGCCGCAGAAAGCCTGGGTCACGCTGGAAATGACGCCGATTTCCAGGCTGCCGTCGTCCAGCGTCCAGCGCGCCGCGGTTTCGGCGGGCGCGGCGGGCTGCAGCGGGCGAAGCCGGTGGCGCGCGGCGATGCGCGCGATGACTTCGGCCGAAGGCACGACTTGATCCATGCGCCAGCCGTTGGTGTTGCCCACGTCCATGAATTCGATGAAGCGCAGAACGATGCCGGTGCCGCGGAAATGCTCGACCATGGGCTCGATCTGTGCGTCGTTGACGCCGCGTTGCACGACCATGTTGACCTTGACCGGGGTCAGTCCGGCGGCCTGCGCCGCAGCGATGCCGTCGAGCACGGCCGCGACCGTGAAATCGGCGTCGCTCATGCGCCGGAACACCGCGTCGTCCAGCGCGTCGAGGCTGACGGTGACCCGGTGCAGTCCGGCCGCTTTCAAGGCCTCGGCCTTGCGCGCCAGCAGCGACGCGTTGGTCGTCATCGTCAGTTCGACACCGTGCCCCGAGTCGGTGCGGATCTGCGCCAGCATCGCCACCAGATCCTCGACGCCGCGGCGCAGCAGCGGCTCGCCTCCGGTCAGCCGTAGCTTGCGCACGCCCAAGCCG
Organism: Pseudomonadota bacterium; assembly: GCA_021798395.1. Taxonomy (GTDB): domain Bacteria; phylum Pseudomonadota; class Gammaproteobacteria; order Burkholderiales; family Burkholderiaceae_C; genus Thiomonas_A. Next base: position 3,322 of record JAJZHS010000221.1, on the reverse strand, counting down.
ACGAACACCCGCGCCAGGCGATCGATTTCCTCGAAGCGCAGCAACTCGGCGTGGCGCAGGAACTCATAGTTGGTGTCGAAGATCTCGCGCGGCATGCAATACCGGCACCGGAAATTGCAGCGATCGGTGATCGAGATCCGCAGATCGTGCAACGAGCGTCCGAGCCGGTCGGCGAGCCGGCTGCCGGGCGCGGGCGCCTGCTCCGGAACGGTCGGCACGCTCGACGCGTAGCGGTGATCGATGATCGGAATGGAGCGTTCGGACATGACCGCATTATCGACAATTCATCGGCGGGGCGTGGCCGCGCGCGCGGTTCCGCGCCGAACGCGGCTGCAGCGTCGCAGCGGCACGGTTACGATGCGATGCATCCGGACGCGGCATGGCGCTGCGGCCATTGCAAGGCGGGGACGGCGATGTCGTACACGATCGATCTTTCCGGGCGCGTCGCGCTGGTCACCGGCGCGTCCAGCGGACTGGGCTGGCAGTTCGCGCGGGTGCTGGCGCGCGCCGGCGCCGCGGTGACCCTGTGCGGTCGCCGCATCGAGCGGCTCAAGGAACTGCGCGCGGCGATCGAGGCCGACGGCGGCGATGCGCACGTCGTGCGGCTGGACGTGACCGACACCGACAGCATCGGGGCGGCCGTTGCCCACACCGAGACCGAGGTCGGCAACATCGACATCCTGGTCAACAACGCCGGGATTTCGGTTTCGGGGCGCCTGACCGAACTCGCTCCGGACGATTTCGACAGCGTGTTCGCGACCAACACCCGCGGCGCGTTCTTCGTGGCCCAGGAAGTGGCCAGGCGCATGATCGCACGCGCGCAGGGCGCCGCGCCGGGTACCTGGGCCGGCGGGCGCATCGTCAACATCGCCTCGGTTGCCGGACTGCGCGCGGTGCCGCAGCTTGGCGTCTACGCCATGAGCAAGGCGGCGGTGGTGCACATGACCCGCGCCATGGCGCTCGAGTGGGGGCGCTTCGGCATCAACGTCAACGCGGTCTGCCCGGGCTACATCGACACCGAAATCAACCACGAGTTCTGGTCCACCGAGGGCGGACGACGCATGCTCGAGGCGCTGCCGCGCAAGCGCGTGGGGCGCGCCGAGGACCTGGACCTTGTGCTGTTGATGCTCGCCGCCGGGCAGAGCCATTTCGTCAACGGCGCGGTCGTCGTGGCCGACGACGGTTTCGCGCTCTGACGCGTCGACGCAAGCACGGAGACGCGCGCATGCGGCTGGAACTTCCCGAGCATCGGAAACTGGTGTACGAGGTCGTCGTGCCGATTCGCTGGGGCGACATGGACGCGTTCGGCCACGTCAACAACACCGTGTATTTCCGCTATATGGAAATCGCGCGCATCGGCTGGCTCGACAGCGTCGCGCAGCAGACCGGGGTTCCGGGGCAGGGCCCGGTGGTCGTCAACGCGTTCTGCAATTTCCTGCTGCAACTGCAGTACCCGGGCGACTTGCGGGTGCGCATGTACGTGGCCAGGCCAGGGCGCAGCAGTTTCGAGACCTACTACGAGATCGCGCGTTGCGACGATCCGGAGACCCTGTACGCCAGCGGCGGCGCGAAGACGGTCTGGACCGATCAGGCGCAGCGGCGCAGCGCGCCATTGCCGCCCGGATTGCGGGCGATGCTCGACGCCGAAGACTAGTGCCCAGCCGCGCTGATCGAACGAGCGCGGTTGCCGCAGGCGTCGTGGCGCACTACATTGCAGTGCACCATCCTTTTCCGAACATCTTCTTCGAGACGCGTTCATGAACAAGATCTATCCCAGTGCAGAGGCTGCGCTCGACGGCATCATCGCGGACGGGCAGACCCTGGCGGTCGGCGGTTTTGGCCTGTGCGGCATCCCGGAAGCCCTGATCGACGCGCTGCAGGCCAGCGGCAAGCGCAACCTGACCGTGATTTCCAACAACGCCGGAGTCGATGGTTTCGGCCTCGGCAAGCTGCTGGCCACGCGCCAGGTGCGCAAGATGGTGTCGAGCTACGTCGGCGAGAACAAGGAGTTCGAGCGGCAGTATCTCAGCGGCGAGCTCGAACTCGAGTTCACGCCGCAGGGGACGCTGGCCGAGAAGCTGCGCGCCGGAGGCGCCGGAATTCCTGCGTTCTTCACCCGCACCGGAGTCGGCACGGTGATCGCCGAAGGCAAGGAGACGCGCGAATTCGACGGCCACGTCTACGTCATGGAGCGCGCGCTGGTGCCCGACGTGTCGCTGGTCAAGGCGCACAAGGCCGACTGCAGCGGCAACCTGGTGTTCCGCCGCACGGCGCGCAATTTCAACCCGAACGTGGCCGCCGCCGGGCGCATCACCGTGGTGGAAGTCGAGGAAATCGTCGAAAACGGCGCGCTCGACCCCGATCAGGTGCATCTGCCGGGAATTTTCGTTCATCGCATCGTGCTCAATGCGCGCCCCGAGAAGCGCATCGAAATGCGCACCGTGCGCAAGGCCGGCGACTGAACACGACTGAAGGAGTCCACGACATGGCATGGAATCGCGATCAAATGGCCGCGCGCGCCGCACAGGAACTGCGCGACGGCTACTACGTCAACCTGGGAATCGGATTGCCCACCCTGGTGGCCAACCACGTTCCGCCGGGAATCGAAGTCTGGCTGCAGAGCGAGAACGGACTGCTCGGCATCGGTCCGTTCCCGCGCGAGGGCGAAGTGGATCCCGACCTGATCAACGCCGGCAAGCAGACCATCACCACGTTGCCCGGGTCGAGCATTTTCAGCAGTTCGGACAGCTTCGGCATGATCCGCGGCGGCAAGATCAACCTGGCCATCCTCGGCGCGATGCAGGTCAGCGAAACGGGCGACCTGGCCAACTGGATGATTCCCGGCAAGATGGTCAAGGGCATGGGCGGTGCGATGGATCTGGTCGCCGGGGTCAAGCACGTGGTCGTTCTGATGGAGCACGTGGCGACGAAGAAGGACGGCAGCACCGAGCCCAAGCTGCTGCCGAGTTGCACGCTGCCGCTGACCGGCGTGGGGGTGGTCGACCGCATCATCACCGACCTGTGCGTGCTCGACGTCACGCCGCACGGCTTGAGCCTGATCGAGCTGGCTCCCGGAGTCACGCGCGAGGACGTGCAGGCCAACAGCGCGGTGCCGATCCGCTGAACGCGCCGTGGCGCGCGATCAGCGCGCGCGCCACGACTGCCACAGCAGCCGAAGCGGCGGCAGCGCGATGCGCTGTTCGAGCAGCGCCTGCGGCTGCGCGCGCAGTTCGCGCAGCAGGGCGTGGCCGATGCGCGTGATCGCCGCGGCGGGCCGCGCGCGCCGCCCCAGGCCCGGGGGACGCAGCGCCGTGGCGGCGTC
>JAJZHS010000010.1 GCA_021798395.1 Pseudomonadota bacterium | reverse complement strand
CCGGGCTCAAGGCCGCTGCCGCCGCCGCGTGCGTCGGCGTTCCGCTGACCATCCGGCGCAACGCGCGCCCGCGCGGCTTCGGCGAGAACCACAACGCGGCGTTCCGCCACGCGCGAGCGCGCGCCGGCGGCGACGCGGCGGCGCATTTCGCGGTGATCAACCCCGACGTGCGGCTGCACGCCGACCCGTTCCCGGCGCTGTGCGCGGCGCTGGCGCGCGACCCGCGCGCCGGTTGCGCCTACCCCGAGCAGCTCGACGCCGGCGGGCAGCCGTGCAACCCGCCGCGCCCGGTGCCGACTCCGGTCAACCTGCTGCGGCGCTACCTCGCCGGCGGCGAGCTGGCGCAGCGCGCCGACTGGGTCAACGCGGCGTTCGCGCTGTTCCGCGCGTCGGCCTACCGGGCGCTGGGCGGCTTCGACCCCGGCTACCGGCTGTACTGCGAAGACGTCGACCTGTGCCTGCGGCTGCAGCTCGGCGGCTGGCACCTGGCGCGCGCCGCGTGCGCCGTGCAGCACGCCGGCAGTCGCGCCAGCCGCGTCAGCGCGTGGCACTTGTACTGGCACTTGCGCAGCCTGGCCAGGCTGTGGAGGTCGGAAGCGTTCAGGCGCTGGCGCGCACGCTGAACGCGCCCGACCCGTTCAGCAGGGCAGGTAGCGGCGGCGCAGCGCTTCAAGCTCCTCGGGGGTTGCTTCGTTCCTGGTCGCCACCGCCCACAGCGCGAAAGCGCCGGGCTGCTGCACGCAGGCGGCGCGGGCAAAGCCGCTTTGCGCCAGCGTGTTGACCAGCACCTGAGCGGTGAAGCCGCACTTGTGCGCCATGTAGACTTTGCCCGCGGCGATCGACGTGCGGTGACCCCAGAGGATGTCGACCGCCGAGATCGGCCCGGCCGGCGACTGGTACAGCGGCTCGACCAGTTGGCCCGCGGCCAGCGCGGCGCCGAGCGACTGCACGTCGGGGCAGGTGATCACCAGCACGCCGTCGTCCTTGAGCACGCGCGCGAACTCGCCGAGCACGAGCGGAACTTCGTGCGCGAACACGTGCTCGATGTTGTGCGACGAGTACACCGCGTCGAAGCTGCCGCTGTCGACGACGCCGAGGTCCATCATATTGGCGACGATGTCGGGCTCGGCCGACTCGTCGATGTCGCAGCGCACTTCCTGCCAGTCGTCGCCGTGGAAGGCCGGCGGCATCTGCGCCTTGCGCGCCGGGCCGCAGCCGACGTGGAGGACTTTGCGCGGCGGATTCGATTCGGTCATGGCTGGTTGGTCGTGTAGCGGATCGCGGTGGCGCGCAGGTGCGGGATTTCCTCGCCCGCGCTTTGTTCGAACTGCCCGCCGCTGGGGTTGAACTGCAGCGTCGCGGCGCTGCGCGTGCTCAGGTCGTGCACGACCAGCGCGTCGGCGCCCAGGCGCGCGGCGCTGGCCTGCAGCTGGGCGAGCAGCTGCGCGCTCGACGTTCCGGCCGGAGCGCTGGCGTCGTATTCGGCGAGCACGACGTGCGCGCGCGCGGGCATCGCCTGCAGCACCTGCACCAGTTGCGTCGGCGCGTAGTGTTCGGTGGAGACGATGCGCATGCGCAGGTTCTGCTGCGGCGCGGCGCACGCGGCGAGCGCGGCGGCCAGCGCCAGGCCGGCGCCGAGCAGGGCGCGGCGCACGAGCGGCGGGAAGGGGGAGGCTGAGGGGTTCATTTCGCGTCCAGGTCGTGACGCACGATTTTCGCGCGTTTCGCCAGCTCCTGGACATGGGCCTGCAGCGTCGCGTTGCGCAGCTGCTGCTCGAGCTGGGCGCGCAGCTGCTCGAAGCTGGGCTTGACCACCGCGCGTTGCGCCATCAACTGCACGACGGCGTAGCCCGAATCGAGCGCCAGCGGCCCAGTGACTTCGCCGGGCTTGATGTGCTCGACGGCGCCGAGCACCGCGGCGGGCAGCTCGCGCTCGGTCTGCCAGCCCAACGCGCCGCCGAGCGCGGCGTTGCGCGCGATGCTGCGCTCGATCGACAGCCGGGTGAACGACTCGCCGCGGCGTATCGCATCGAGCACTTGCGTGGCCTGCTCGGGCTTGGCCGTGATGATCCAGCGCACCCAGTATTCATGCTGCGGCAGCGCGGCGATTTCGAGCGCGTAGCGCTGATGCAGCTCGGCGTCGTCGACCGGGTGCGCGGCCATGTAGGCGTTGGTCGCGAGCTGGGCGAGCGCCTGCCGGCGCAGATTGGCCTGGCCCGCGGCGATCTGCGCGTCCTGCGCCGCCGTGGGCTGCGCGGCGGTGTCGGCGAGCAGTTGCTGGGCGATCAGGTTCTGCAGCACTTCGGTGCGCACTTGCGCGTTGCCCGCCGCTGCCGGGTTGCCGGCCTCGACCTGTTGCGCGGTGATCGCGTGGCCGTCGACTTCAGCCAGCACCGCGGCGTGGGCCGCCAGCGGCGCGGCCAGGGCCAGCGCGAGCAGCGCGCGGCGGAACAATGGGCTAGGGGTCTTGCTCATGGTGTTTTCCTGCGGGGGCGTCAAAACGACTGCTGCACGACCAGGTACAGCGAGCGCTGGCTGGCCATCGTCGTCGCGGTGACGTTCTTGCTTGCGATCGGGCGCGCGGCGCTCAGCGTCAATTGGGTTTTCCACGGCGAGGTCAAGGTCAGGCCGACGCCGGCGTCGGCCAGCATCGACCACGCCGGCAGCCCGGCGGCCATGTAGTGGAAGGTCACCGCGCCTTGCTCGACGAAGGCGTTGGCGGCGACCTGCCAGCCGCGCCAGCTGCGCGGCGGCGTCGCCAGCTGCTCGCGCAGCAAGTAGCCGCCGTCGCCGACCAGCAGCCCCGGCGTCCACGCCGAAAGGCTGCCGTAGCCGCCGAGCACCCATTGCTGGTTCTGCGGCAGGGTGTCGAGCGCCCATTGCGCGCTGCCGCTCAGCGACGAGGTCCAGCCCTGCGGCAGGTTCTGCTGCCACGACGCGTTCAGCGTCCAGTCGTGGAAGCGCGACTGCGGCGCGCCCGGCGTCTGCGCGCTGAGCGTGGCGCGCGGCGCGGTCAGCCCCAGCGTGTAGCCCAGCCCGACGCTGAACGCCGCCGGCTGGCCGAACAGCGAGGCGTTGGCGTTCGCCTGCACGCCGACGCTGGCGTCGTTGTAGTCCTGGTCGGTCAGCACGTAAGTGCCGAACACCGTCGAATGGTTCCAGACGTGGTTCAGGCCCTGCGTGGTCGACAGCCGCAGCGTCGGCGACGCGAAGACCAGTTGCGAGCCGGTCAGCCCCCAGGTCTCGGTTTCGCCGACCGGCTGCAGCGCCGACGCGATCTGGCCGACGCGGTAATGGCTGCGCGAATACGCCAGGCCGTAAAGGCCCCAGGGCGTGAACACCGAGGCGCCGGCGTTGACCGCGTCGTAGCGGCTGCCGGCGGCGGCCGCGGTCAGACCGGGCAGGCCGTGGGCGTAGCCGAGGTTGAACTCCAGGCCGTGGCCCGGGTGCCACTGCAGGTTTTCGCCGAGCACGTCGCCGCCGACGTAGCGGCTGCCGTAGTTGCCGAGCACGACGTTGCCGCTCAGAGGCCGCCAGCCGGGCTGCGGCGGGGTGTCGACGGTCAGCTCGGTGCCGCCGGGCTGAGGGGCCGGCGCCACGCTGGGCTTGAACCCCAGGCCTTCGCGCGCCGCGTAGCCTTGCGCGAGGATGTTGCGGCGAATCAGCGCGTCGTTGCTCAGCGCGGGGTCGAACGCGACACCGCGGTAGAAGCGCGCGACGTCGGGCCTGGCGTGAACCCGGGTGATGCGGCCTTCGATCACGCGCACGTCGACGTCCCGTCCCTGCACTTCGGCGCGCAGCGCAACCAGCGCGTAGCCGGCGTGCTGGTAGGCCTGGTTCATCGCGCCGACCGCGTCGGCCGGCGTTGCCGCCGCCGCGATCAGCCGCTGCAGCCGTGCCGCGTCGAGCAGGGTGTTGCCGCTGACGCGGTAGGCGTAGCCGTGGCTGCGCACGAGCAGCGGGCCGCCGGCGTGGGCCGGAAGCCGCAGCTCGGCGACGGGCGGCGGGCTGGGTGGAGGGGTGAAAGCTTCGGGAGCGAGCATCGCTTGGCGTAAGGCCGAACAAAACGCAACATGTTAACCGTCGAGAACTTAACGCCTACTTAACCATCGCTTGCTGCGAATGTGCCGCTAACATCCTGCGAACAAGCGCGAAGCCGCGCCTTGCCAGATTCAACGCCTCCCGCGCCTCCCGACTGGCGCCGAACGCCCCCGAATGCTCCCCAACGCCCGATGACCCCAGCCGAAGACCGCATCGTCCCCAAGGCCGCCGCCGAGGAATTCCACGCCCACGCCAACGCGCTGGTCAACCAGGGCATCGCGCTGCACCAGCAGGGCAAGCTGCGCGAAGCCGAGCCGCTGTACCGCGACGCGCTCAAGCTGGTCGAAGACCAGCCCGACGCGCTGCACATGCTCGGCGTCGTGATGAGCCAGAGCGGCAACCAGCCCGAAGCCGAGCGCCTGGTGCGCCGCGCGCTGCGCGTGCTGCCCGACCACACCGCGTACCACAATTCGCTGGGCCGCGTGCTGCTGCTGCAAGGGCGCCAGGAAGAGGGGCTGCGGAGTCTCGAGCGCGCGCTGGAGCTGGCGCCGCAGAACCCCGAGGCGCTGTACAACGTCGGCGACGCGATGCTCGGCCAGGGCCGCGCGCGCGAGGCCGAAGCGCGCTTCCGCCGCGCGCTGCAGTTCAAGCCGACCCACGTGATGGCCGCGTACGGGCTGGGGCGAGCGCTGTGGGCGCAGGGCGACCTGCCCGGCGCCTTGCCGTGGTTCCAGCTCGCGCACCTGCTGATGCCCGCCGAGCTCAACATCCTGAACCAGCTCGCGGCGACTTATATGGTGCTCGGCCACCGCGCCGAAGCGCTGCAGGCTTTCGACCGTCTGCTCGCGCAAGCGCCGAACAACGCGACCGTGCAATGCAATGTCGGCGTGCTCAACGGCCACCAGAACCGCCCCAAGGCGATCGAGCATTACCGCAAGGCGCTCGAGCTCGACCCGCAGTTGTCGGCAGCGCAGGATGGCTACATCGAAATCGCGCGCCAGCTGTGCCTGTGGGACGAGTTCCTCGCCAAAACGACGTCTGATGCCATCGCCGGCGTTCGCTCGCGCCTCGCCGAAGGCCGCCAGGTCAATTTCCGCGCGTTCACGACGCTTTACCTGCCGTTCACCCCGGCCGAGCAGCTCGCCGCCGCCAGGAGCGAATCGGCCAAGCTGGCGCAGGACGTCGGCGAGCCGCTGCACGGCGACGCGGCGCGGCGCGGCGGGCGGCTGCGAGTCGGCTATATGAGCGCCGACGCGCGCAACCACCCGGTCGGCCACTTGCTGCAAGGCATGTTCGGCCACCACGACCGCGGCCGCTTCGAAGTGTTCTTCTACTCGACCGGGGTCGACGACGGCTCGCCGCAGCGCCGCGGTATCCAGCAGCAGGTCGAGCATTTCGTCGAAGCGCGCGGGATGACCAGCGTCGAGCTGGCGCGGCACATCGCCGACGACGGCGTGCAGGTGCTCGTCGACTTGATGGGCCACACCGCCGACAGCCGCATGGCGGTGCTCGCGCGCCGGCCGGCTCCGGTGCAGATGCACTACCTCGGCTTTCCCGGCTCGACCGGCGCGCCTTTCGTCGACTACCTGGTCGCCGACCCGGTGATCGTCCCGGCCGACGAACCCGAGCTGCACAGCGAAGCAGTGATCCGCCTGCCCGTCTACCAGGTCAATTCGCACTGCAGCCTGGCCGCCGGCCCCGAATACACGCGGCAGGCGTTCGGCATCGGCGACGACTGGTTCATCTATTACTGCTTCAACAACAATTACAAAATCGAGCCCGAGATTTTCGCCTGCTGGATGCGCATCCTCAAGGCGGTGCCGCGCGCGCGGCTGGCGCTGCTCGCCACCGACGCGCCGGTCGTCGACCGCCTGCGCGCGGAAGCGAAGCGCCACGGCGTCGACCCTGAGCGGCTGATGTTCGCCGGCTATATGGAGCAGCCGGCCAACCTGGCGCGGCAACAACTGATGGACGTTTTCCTCGACACGCCGGCGTACAACGCCGGCGCCACCGCGGCCGACGCGCTGTGGGCCGGCAATCCGATCGTGACCACGCGCGGGCGCTCGTACATCACCCGCGTCGGCGAAAGCCTGCTGCGCCACCTGGGGCTGGGCGAATGCGTCGTCGCCGACCTCGCCGCCTACGAGAAGCTCGCGATCGAACTCGCCGACGACGCCCAGCGCCTGGCCGCGCTGAAAGCCAGGTTGCGCGACGCGGTGCGCGACGCGACGCTGTACGACACCGCGGCGCAAGTGGCCAGGCTCGAGCGCGGCTACGCGCAGGCGTGGACCCGGTTCGCGGCCGGCGACGCGGCGGCCGACATGACGATCGAGTGACCGCACAAAGTTCGGCTTGTCAATGTTGTAGCTAGACAACGTGCGGTTGACCTACACTGGGGCACTGGTCAATTGACTTCGTTCTCAGGTACATTTAGTCCTGTGCTGAAGGTCGTTTGCCCAACCAGCCGGCGTTACGCCGGGCGAAAAGGGAGACCGGCGCTGCCGGCAGCTGATCAGGGCACATAGCATTTCTTCCTAACATAGAAGGAGCTTTTTTGATGAATCGCAAGACTGCAATCAAACTCAGCCCGCTCGCCGCGGCGGTTGCGCTGGCCCTGGCCGCGCCGCTCGCGCAAGCTGCGGCCCCGGCGGCCGGCACTCTCCCCGGTGCGTTCTATACCAACAGCACCAGCACGTCGACTCCGGCGGGCACCGCAACTGGAGTTGGCGCTACCGGATACACGATCGCCGGAAACGTCGGCACGATTCAAGTCGCGTCGGGTGCGTCGGTGCTGCAATGGGGTGGCACCTCGTCCAACGTCCAAGCGCTGATTACGCCGTCGACCAGCGGCACGATCACGACTGCGGCTGGTTTCAATATTGGCCCGAACGCGACCCTCAGCGTCCAGAATACCGCCGCCGGCGTTTCGGCAGTCCTGATTTCGGACATCACGACGCAGGGCTCGCAAATTTTTGGTACCCTGAATGCGCAGTCGGCGCTAGCGACGCCGGTGTCGGCTGACGCTCCGGTTCTGTTCATTGCCAATGGTAATGGCGTGATCGTCGGCAGCAGCGCGGTGATCAACGCAGCGAACGGCGTGGCGGTGCTCGGCTACCAGCCGAACCAGACCGATTTCGTCGACGACACGAAGACCGACTACGGGACCGTCGTCATCGGCAAATCGACGCAGACCAATAACGGCGCTGTCTCGGTGCAGACCGGTGCAGGCATCAACGCTGGCTACATGCTGGTCGCCGGCAATGGCGCGGTCAGTGTCGGTGCCACTCCGGCTGTCGCCGGGGCGGCCAGCGGGACTTATATCGCTGCGGGCTCGAACGTCACCGCCGCCGGCCTCACGGGTGGTGGTACTACCCCTGCCATCGCGGCCGGTACCGCTCCGGTTCTGTTCACTGGAACGCCGCTGTCGGCAACGCCTTTCAACACGGCGGCGACGGTCGAGTTCCTGGCCACTCCGACGACTCTGGGTATTAACCAGTTGGCCGCTGCGGGCAACGTCACCGTTGACGGCAATTCGCACCTGCTGCTCCAGACCCCTGCCGCCCTCCCCGCTTACATCGGCGGATCGCTGGCCAACAATGGCGACCTTATCCTCGTCGATGCAGTCAGCGACGCCAATAACGTTGCCGCTGCGGCTGTGACTTTGCAAGCTGGTGGCTCGATCAACAGCAACGGCGGTATTTACTTTAACGGCGGCGCGACTCCGCAAAACCTCAACGTCTACGCTGGCAGCGCTGGCAACATCCTGCTGGGTGGTGTCGTTCGCGGTACGCAAAACAGCGCGCCGGTGACCGCCGGAACCTTGACGATGACGGCCGGTAACACGATTCTCGTCGACGCCGCAATCGCGATGAACGCCGCCACGACGGGGGTTGGCGCCAATGTTGCCGTTGATCTGACCGCGGGCAACCAGATCGGGATCGGCATCATGAGCAGCAGCCTGCTCACGGCCGCGAACGTGACGCCTAATTCCGGTTCGATCACGACCCCGACCACGGCCACGGTTGCGCTGTCGACGACGAACACCGTCGCTCCGGTCAACGCCGCGCTGACTTCGGGTCTGGGCGTCGTTGTTGGCAACAGCGGCAGTGTCAGCACCGGAACGCTGAACGTCTCCAACGCCACTTCGAACAGCTATGCCGGCAGCAGCCTGTTCAACGGCAACGTTGCTGCGGCCACCGCGTTCAACTACACCGGCAATAGCTTCTATCAAGGCGCTGGTGCGACGATCACGAGCCCGATTGCGTTGTTCACCTATTCGGGTGATCTGACCGGCGGTGTCAGCGGCTGGACGCAGAGCACTGACCTGTACAAGAACGGTGTGGTGTTCAGCGGCAATACGGCGCTTTACCTGAACCCGATCAAGATTGGCACCGATCGTCAGAACACCAACGTGCTGGTCAACGGCAACGCCACGGTCAACGATGTGCTGCCGAGCGTGATCACCGAAGTCACCAAGGGTACGTCGATCACCAACAACAGCGCGTTCAAGCCGAGCAATCTGTTCGTTCGCGCCGCGGGCGGTAATCTGACGCTCGACCCGACCAACATCGGTGGTTCGGTTGGATCGTTCACCTACTATACGACGGCGACGGGTACTGCTCCGCAGACCGGTTGGGGCACCCTTGGCGGCACGTATTCGAACCCGTCGCTGTTCTACTGGCCGGGTGCGATGTACCTGTCGAACGTCGCTACGGGCAAGCTCGCGGAACTGGCGCCGATCGTGGGTGGAGGCGCCATCCAGGGCGGAAGTGTGACTCTTTACTCCACCACTGGCACGACGACCACGACTACCACTTCGGGCCCGGTAACGACGATTTCCAACGGCATGCCGATGGTGTCGCCGGCCGGCTACGGCGTGTTCCTGATGACCAATTCGGCTCCTGGCATCACGACCGTCGTGACCAACACCGGCAGCAACGTCAACACCAGCACGACCGGCCTGCCGTCGTTCGCGACCGGCGGTACCGCGTCGGCTTACGTCGCGACGGTGACCGGCAACGTCAGCGTGTACAGCGCCCCGGGTACCGTGGTCGACTACACCAGCCATCTGCCGAACGAATAATCGGCAACCCAGCAGTTTTGCAGATTCGAACCGGGGCTCGTGCCCCGGTTTTTTTCGTCTGTATGCGACGGTCGTAGGGTGCATTTCGGTATCCGTAGTGTTAACCTCGCCGGCTCGATTAAGAGGACGAAGACGATGATGCATTTCTGCCGATACCAAGTTCGCCCGCTGGCATCCGCGCTGGCGCTGGCACTGGCGGCGCCGCTGGCGCAGGCCGCGGCACCTGCGGCCGCAACGCTGCCCGGTGCCTTCTACACCAACCAGGCGACGGGTGTGGGCTATGCGCTGGCCGGCGCGACGGGGACGATCACGCTGCCCAGCGGCGCGACCGTGCTGCAGTGGGGCGGAACCAGCGCGAACGTCGCCAACGCAGTGACGCCTGCGGGCACCGCGACGGCGACGGCGACGGGTTTCAACCTCGGCGCGAACGCGACGCTGGCGCTGAACAACACAGGCGCGAACACCGCGGCGGTGCTGATCAGCGACGTGACGACGCAAGGCTCGCAGATTTTCGGCAGCCTGCAAGCGCAGGGCGGAGGGGCGACCGCGGGGGGCGATGCGCCGGCGGTGTTCATCGCCAACGCCAACGGCGTGCTGGTCGGCGCCGGGGCGAGCATAGACGCGGCGCAGGGGCTGGCGCTGCTGGGCTACCAGCCCAACCAGAGCGGTTTCGGCACGACGCCGCAGTTGCAGATCGACGGCACGACGCAGACCGTCGGCGGCGCGGTGACGGTGGCGCAGGGCGCGCAGATCAACGCCGGTTACATGCTGGTGGCCGGCAGCGGCGCGATCAGCGTCGGCGCCGGGCCCGCAGTGGGCGCAGCGGCGAGCAACGCGACCTGGATTGCCGCCGGCAGCGCGGTGACCGCGGGCGGCTCGGGCGTGCAGCCGACGCTGGGCGCTGGGTTCAACACCGCGGCGACGGTCGAGTTCGTCGCGGCGCCGACGACGCTGGGCATCGCGCAACTGGCCGCGGCCGGCAACGTGACCGTCGACGGCAACGCGCATGTGATCCTCGCGACCCCGGCAACGGCGACTTTCGACGCGGCGCCGGCGACCATCGGCGGCAATCTGGTGAACCACGGCGACTTGGTCCTGACCACCGACGTCACCTCGCTGACCGGGGCTTTTGGCAACGTTACGTTGACGTCCGGCGGCGACCTGATCAGCGATGGCGGCATCTATTTCGACACCCCGTTCTTCCCCAGCAATCTGACGCTGGCGTCGAGCCACGGCAACGCGCTGCTCGGCGGCGTGATTCGCGACAGCCAGAATTCCATAGGCATCACTGCGCCCTCGGTCACGATCGACGCGCCGGCCGGATCGGTGATCCTCGACACGCCGCTGGTGACGACCACCGGCAACCAGGCGGTGACGCTCAGCGCCGGGCAGCAGGTCGGCATCGGCGTGCAAAGCGCGCTGCTGAGCGCCGCCGGAATTGCCGCGGCGCCGGGGTCGATCACGACGCCGCTGGCTGCGACTCACCTGGTTGGCGAGATGCTGCACAACTTCGGCTTCGCACCCTCGGTGATCGTGACGCTGGAAACCAGCGGTACGGTGGCGCCGGTCAACCCGGCGCTGAGTTCGGGGCTGGGCGTGGTCGTCGGCAACCAGGGCGGGGTCACGACCGGCGTGCTGAACGTGTCCAACGCGACGCTCAACGGCGCCGCGGGCAGCAGCCTGTTCAACGGCAGCGTGTCGGCGGCGAGCAGCTTCAACTACAGCGGCGACAGCTTCTACCAGGGCAAGGGCGCGACGATCACGACGCCGGCGATGACTTTCGACTACTCCGGGGACATCACCGGCGGGGTCGCGGCGTGGACGCAAAGCGCCGACCTGTACCGCAACGGCGTCGTGTTCGACGCGCCGGCAGGCGGCGCGACCGCGGTGACGCTGGTGCCGGGCAAACTCGGCAGCCACCGCCAGAACACCAACCTGCTGCTCAACGGCAACGCGACGCTCACCGCGACGCTGCCCGGGGTCGTCACGCCGGTGACGAGCACGACGTCGATCACGGTCAACAACGCGTTCACGCCGAGCAATCTGTTCGTGCGCGCAGCCGGCGGCAGCATCACGCTGCACGGCAACGCGAGCGACGCCAGCTTGAACGCGACCGCGAACAACGCGTTCTACTGGCCGGGGGCGCTTTACCTGTCGACGGTGTCGCCGGGCATGCTCGCGCAGCTGGCGCCGATCGTCGGCGGCGGATCGGTCGCCGGCGTGGCCGAGGTGTCGAACGCGATGGCGGTGACCGGCGCCGGCCTGGGGCTGTTCCTGATGAGCAATTCGGCGCCGTCGGTGACGACGCTGGTGAGCAACGTCGGCAGCAACGTGAACGTGACCACGATAGGCCGGCCGTCGTTCACCAACGTCGTCGGCAGCAGCGGCACGGCGACCGCCTATACTGCCACGCAGACCGGCAATGCGCTGGTCTACGGCACCGCGATCGGCGCGAGCCAGGTGGTCGACGCCAGCGCCGGGCTGCCGAACGAGTGAGCGGCGCATCAAGCCGCAGCTGTGCAGCGGGGCCTCGGCCCCGCTTTTCATGAGGACACCACCGCGATGCCTGCCGACCGTCTCGACCCTGCGACGCTGGGGCTCGCCGCCTGCGGCGACAACGTGATCATCCGGCCGACGGTTCGCATCGTCCGCCCCGAGCGCATTCGCATCGGCTCGAACGTGATGATCGACGACTTCGTCTTTCTCGGCGGGCACGACGAGCTGGTGATCGGCAACCATGTGCACATCGGCGTGCACACCGCGCTGATCGGCGGCGGCCGCTGCTATGTGTCGGACTTCGCCGGCATGTCGATCGGCGTCAAGGTGATGTGCGGCAGCGACGACTTCCTCGGCGGCGGCTTGACCAACCCGACGATTCCGCCCGACTTGCGAGCGGTGCACCGCGGCTGCGTCTGGATGGGACCGCACGCCGGGCTGGGCGCCGGCACCATCGTGTTTCCCGACTGCGCGATCGGCGAAGGCAGCATGACCTCGGCCGGCAGCGTGGTCACGCGCTCGCTGTCGCCGTGGGGAATCTGGGGCGGCAACCCGGCGCGGCGCATCAAGACGCGGCCGTGGCAGGTGATCCGCGCCAACGAGGCCGCGCTGCTCGCGCGCTCGGCGCCGTTCGCGCACAGCCATCGCGCGCCGCCGTACGCCGAACTGGCGCTGCCGGCCGAATTCTTCCAGCCGCCGCAGGAGCCGGCATGACGCCGCCGACGACCCCCACGCTCGAAATCCACGTTCCGATTTCGCCGACGCCGATGTTCCTGCGCCAGGTGTGGGCGCTGGCGGCGAGCTTGCGGCGCTTCGGCGGCCGCGTCGGCGCCGCCGCACCGATCACCGCCTGGGTCAGCCCCGAGCTCGACGGCCTGCCCGACCTCAACGCGCGCGAGCGCTGGGCCGCGCCGCTGGGGGTGACCTTCCGCTGGGTCGACCCGGCGCTGTTCGCCGAGCACTGGTACTACGGCACCGCGCTGGCGCGCTGGTCCGCGGCTTTCACCGCCGACGTCGTGCTGATGCTCGACGCCGACACGCTGATCTGCCGCCCGCTCGACGAGCTGGTCGCCGAGGTGCTCGCGCGCCCGGCGCTGCACGGGCTGCTCACGCACATCTCGCCGCTGACCGAGCCGCAGTGGTCCGAGCTCTACGCGCAGGCCGGATTGCCCGCGCCGGCGCTCGAATGCGTTCCGCTCGCTGCGGACTTCATGGATTTCACCAAGTCCAAACGGATGCCGCCGTATTTCAACCTCGGCGTGCTCGCCGCGCCGCGCGCGCTGATGCACGAGCTCGGCGACGACCTCTTCGGTGAAATGCAGCGCGTCAACGCTTACGTCGAGCTCGTGTTCCGCTGCCAGATCGCGCTGGCGCTGGCGGTGGCGCGCCAGCGCGCGCCGTGGGTCGGGCTGGGCTTGCGCGACAACTTCCCGAACATCGCCGGCTTCGAGCAGCGCGCGCCGCAGGAGCTGGCCGCGACGCGGATCGCGCATTACCTGAACAAGACCGACACACTGAACAAGGACCGCGATTTCAGCTCCTTCGAAGCCTACGCGGCGCTGCTGCAGCGCCCCGGGCTGCAGGGGCTCGAAGCGCTGGTGCAGCAACGCCTGCGCGAGCTCGGCCCGTGCGCGCTGGATGGCTGGTGGCAGCGGTGGAAGACGCGCCGCTTGCTCGCGCGCACGAATTAAAATCAACACATCATTCGATAGCACTACGTTAGCCCCGTATCATTGAGCGTTTAGCTTCGTTTGCGACGCTCGTGGCGATTCCCCATCGATACGGTCAGGCGGGCTGGGATTTCCCGTTCCAGCGCCCGCTGCTGCCTCCGCCTTCGGCCTGGCTCGACGACCTGGCCGAGGCCTACGACGCGCGCTGGTTCAGCAACCACGGCGCGCTGGCGCGGCGCCTGGAGGCCGCGCTGGCGCGGCGTTGCGCGCGCAGCGTGGTGCTGGCCAACAACGGCACGTCGGCGATCACCGCGGCGCTGATGGCGCTGGGGCTGGCGCCGGGCGCGGCCGTGGTGCTGCCGGCGTTCACGTTTCCGGCGACCCTGTGCGCGGTCGAGCAGGCCGGGCTCACGCCGGTGCTGGCCGACGTCGACGCGCACAGCTGGGAACTCAGCGTCGAGTGCGTGGAGGCCGCGTGCCGCGGCCGCGGCGACATCGGCGCGGTGCTGGCGGTGCGGGTGTTCGGGCTGTGCCGGGATTTTTCGGCGCTGCAGGGCTGGTGCGACGCGCGCGGGCTGCCGCTGCTCATCGACGCGGCGGCGGCGCTGGGCGGCGAGCTCGACGACGGCCGCCCGGTCGGCGCGCAGGGGGCGATGGAGACCTTCTCGCTGCACGCGACCAAGGTGTTCGCGATCGGCGAGGGCGGCGCGATCGCCTGCGATCCGGCGCGGGTCGACGTGCTGCGGCGGGTGATGAACTTCGGCCTCGAAGGCGGCGACGTGACTTCGGCGGGGTTCAACGGCAAGCTCAGCGAATTCGCCGCCGCGGTCGGGCTGGCGCAGGATCGCGTGTTCGACGCGCAGTTGGCGCTGCGCCGCGCCGCGGCGCAGGCGTACGCGGGCTTTTTCGCCGAACGGCATCGCGGCTGGGGCCTGGCGCAGACGCCGGGCCGGCCGCCGTGGCAGGCGTTTCCGCTGCTGGCGCCCGACGCAGGCGCGGCCGACGCGCTGGAAGGCGCGCTGGCGCGCGCCGGCGTTCAACTGCGCCGCTACTACCGTCCGGCGCTGCACCTGACGCGGGCCGCGGCGCGTTACGCCGCCCGGCCGCTTGAGCAGGCCGGCGACCTGGCGGCACGCATGGTGTGTCTGCCGATGTATTCCGATTGGCGCGATGGCGAGCTGGGCGCGCTGTTCGACCGTCTTGACGACGCCTTGCGGCAGCTGCCCACACCATGACCCAGAACCTCTACGTGGTGCTCGGCATGCACCGCAGCGGCACCAGCGCGGTGGCGCGCGCACTGCAGGTCTTCGGCGTCGACCTCGGCGACCACCTGATGCCGGCGGAGCAGGGCAACAACCCCAAGGGGTTCTGGGAAGACATCGACGCCCACCTGGTGAACCAGGGCGCACTGGCCGCGCTGGCGTCGAGCTGGGATCGCGTGCGTCCGCTGGACGCCGACGAGCGCGAGCTGCTGTGCGGCGACGAGCTGACGCGGCAGGCGGCTGAGGTGCTGCGGCGCAAGACCGCGGGTGGCGTCCGGTTCGGATTCAAGGATCCGCGTACCGCCATCGTGCTGCCGATGTGGCAGCGGGCGTTCGCCGACTGTGCGCTGGCGCCGCGCTACATCCTCGCCGTGCGCAATCCGCAAAGCGTGGCGTCGTCGCTGCGCAAGCGCGACGGCATGGACACGGCGCAAGCCTACTGGTTGTGGCTGCACCACACGCTGGCCTCGCTCGATGCGCTGCGCACGCCAGCGCCGGCCGCGGTGCTCGACTACGACGCGCTGCTGCTGCAGCCCGATGCGCAACTGCAGCGTGTGGCACGGCTGCTGGGTTGCGAAGTCGACGCCGTCGAACTCATGCGCTTCAAGCGCGACTTTCTCGACCTCGACTTGCGCCATGCGCAGTCGTCGGTGGCCGAGCTCGAGCGCGACCGCGGCTGCGCGCCGATCGTGCGCGAGGTGTTTGCGTTCGTGTCGGCACTGGCGCAAGGCGAGCCGCCGCCGCCCGATCTGCCCCAGCGGCTCGATCGCTGGCGCGCCGAGCTGCTGCGCAACGCCGCGGCGTTTGCCGCCATCGACGCGCTGTCGGCGCGTGTGCTTGCGCTCGAGCTGCGCGTTGCCGAAGCCAAGGCGCAGACGGTGGAAGTCCGCTCCGTGCTCCGCACCGAAGTCACCAAGGTGGCGGCCGATGCGCAAAGGCAGCGGCGCGAAGCCGCGGCGCTGGCCAACCACTACCAGCAGGCCATGGCGGTGATCGAGGCCATGGTCGCCTCGCACTCATGGCAGGTGACCGCGCCGCTGCGCGCGTGCTCGCGCGTGCTGCGGGCGCTGCGGCCGACGCGGGCGGCCGGGATCGCGCGTCGCGTCGCCGGGGCGCTGCGCGCCGAAGTGCGCCGCCACGGTGTGCGCCGCGTCATCGCGCGCATGCCGTATTACTGGCGGCGCAGGGGCGAGGTGCTGCCGCAGTTGACGTCGGCGGCTTCGGTGGATGCCGAGCTCTTCCACCGGCCCGCCCAGCATCGGCTGCATCCCGACCTCGGCGGGGTCATCAGCCCCATCGACGCAAGCGTCAGCGTCGTCATTCCGACGCTGAACGCCGGTGCCGAATTCGCCCTGCTGCTGCGCAAGCTGCGCGAGCAGCGCGGCTTGCGCAGCGTGGAAATCGTCATCGTCGACTCGGGCTCGTCCGACGACACCGTGGCCCTCGCGCGCGACGCCGGGGCGGTGGTGATCGAGATCGCGCAAGCCGAGTTCTCGCACAGCGGGGCGCGCAACCGCGGCGCGCAAGCCGCCACCGGCGACTACCTGCTGTTCATGGTCCAGGACGCTTATCCGGTGGGAGACGGCTGGGCCTGGGGCATGCTGCGCTTCCTGCTCGATCACGCCGGAGATGGGCTGCGCGCCGTGTCCTGCGCGGAAACGCCGCGCAGTGACAGCGACGTCATGTACGACGCGATGATCGACACCCACTACCGTTTTCTCGGCTGTCGGGATGGCGACCGCATCGGCCGGCTGCGCGGCAGCGACCACATGGCCTTGCGCCAGCAAGGCCAGCTCAGCGACGTCGCCTGCCTCATCGGGCGCGAGACCTTCGACAGCTATCGCTACCGCGGGGACTATGCCGAGGACCTCGACCTGGGCATCCGCATCATTCGCGACGGCGGCGCCGTGGCCATGCTGGCTTCGATCAAGGTCGTCCATTCGCACAACCGGCAGGCGTGGTATTACTTCAAGCGCAGCTTTGTCGACGTCGTGTTCCTGGTTGAAATGTTCGCGGATTTCACCATCCCGCGCGTAGGCTCGCTGCCGGGCCTGGCGGGCGCCATCGCGAGCATCGGCCATGCGTTTTCGGGCTGGCTCGAAGCGTGGCGCCAGGAGCCTGCCGGCGACGCCGTCGACGATGCGGTGGCGGCCGCCGTCGCCGCCGTGCGCGCTGCGGCGCCGGCGCCCAGGGCCGGCGCGATCGCGCTTGGCGACGCCAGGCTCGACGCCTACCTGGCGGCGCTGGGCGAGCGCCATGCGGCCGACGCAGCCGCCCTGCCGGGGAGTGCGGCGCGCAGCGATCAGCAGCTTTTCGCCGACATGTTCGCCGGGCGCCTGGAGCATTTCGCCGCGTTCGCGCGCGAGGTCTACCCGCGCACCGACAAGCATCTGCACGACGCTTTTGCCGGGGCGATGGCCAAGGTCTTCGCCGCCACCGCGGGCGCGGCGCTGGGGTTCGCGTACATGCAATTCAAGCGCGAGGGCGATCCGCGCTTGAACTCGATGGAGTCGATTTTCAACGAGCTGAAGGCGGGCGTCTGATGCGCATTCTCTTCGTGTTGCACCAGTTCTACCCCGAATTTTCCGGGGGCACCGAAAGAATCACGCTCAATCTAGCCCGCGGCCTGCAACGCGCCGGACACCAGGTCCAGGTTCTCGCCTGCGCGCTGGGCAACCCGCCGGGCGCACGGCCAAGCGCCGAGCTGGCGGGCGCGCTCGAACGCGTGGTCGAGGGCGTGCCGGTGCTCGTGCTGCCGCGCTCGCTGTTGCCCGGCGGCGCGGAAAGCGGCTTCGCGGTCGATGCGCGGCTCGTGGCCACAATCCGAGCGTGGCTGGAAGCGCGCGAATTCGACATCGCGCACGTCACCCACACGATGCGCGCCGCCAGCGCGGTGCTGGCGCTGCAGCAAGCGGGTCTGCCCTATCTGCTGACGCTCACCGATTTCTTTCCCGCGTGCTACCGGATCAATCTGATGACCCTGGACGGCGCGCGCTGTGCCGGCCCGGAGCGGGGCACGCGGTGCGACCGCGACTGCGGCCCGTCGGTGTGGACCGACGAGGCGCTGCGGGCACGCTATCGCCAGGGGCGCGACATCCTGGCCGGCGCCGCGTTGCGCGTGTGCCCATCGGAGTTCGTCGCGCGGCAGTACCGACACGATTTCCCGGAGCTGGACTTCGCGGTGCTGCCGCACGGCCTCGACATCCTCGGCATGCTTGCGGCGCAACCGCAGCCGCGCGCGCCACACGACGGCCTGCACCTGGCGTACGCCGGAACGCTGATTCCGCAAAAGGGGCTGGACGTGTTGCTGCGGGCCCTGGCTCAGGTCGACGCTCCCGGGCTGCGGCTGACGGTGATGGGGGCGCGGCACGGCGATCCGTCCTACCACGACGACGTCGACCTGTTGATGGCGGCCGACCCGCGCGTGATCGACCTCGGCGAAGTGTCGCAGGCGAAGCTGTTCGGGCAATTGAAGAACGCCGATCTGCTGTGTCTGCCCACACGCGTGCCGGAAACGTTCTCGCTGACGCTCAACGAGGCGGCCGCCTTGGGCGTCCCGGCGCTGGTCTCCGACCTGGGCGCGCCGGCGGACGCCATCGCGGCCTGGGGCGGAGGCCGCGCGTTGCCGGCCGACGACGTGCATGCGTGGGCCGAAGCGATTCGCGACATCGTCCGCCAGCCCGAGGTGCTCGATGCATGGCGCCGCCGTTTGCACCTTCCGGCGCGAATCGAGGAGGAGTGTTTCTTCTACGAGAGCCTTTACCGGCAACTGATCGAGGCGGGCATGGCGGCTTCGCCTGCGGCAGCCGCCTGAGACATGGCGCACGAGCCGGTCACGGTGGTGATCGTCGGCTGGAACGCCGCCGCCCTGTTGCCCGAGTGTCTGGGCCGGCTGCGCGCGCAGACCGTCGCACCGGCGCGCGTGCTCGTGATCGACAA
>JAJZHS010000220.1 GCA_021798395.1 Pseudomonadota bacterium | reverse complement strand
GCTCGCGGGGGCTGTTCTGGCTGGAGCCGCTGCTCGAGGTCGAGACGGCTGCCGGGCGCGTCGCCTACGGCCCCGTCGGCGCCGGCGACGTCGACGCGCTGCTCGATGCGGGGATGCTCGAAGGGCGCCCGGGGCACCGGCTGTACCACGGCCCGACCGAACGCATCGCGTACCTCGCCCGCCAGCAGCGCGTGACCTTCGCGCGCGTCGGCGTGACCGATCCGCTGTCGCTCGACGCCTACGCCGCACACGGCGGCTGGGTCGGCGCGCTGCGCGCGCTGCAACTCGACCCCGCTGCGCTGGTCGACGAGGTCGGCGCCGCCGGCCTGCGCGGGCGCGGCGGAGCCGCATTCCCGGCGGCGGTCAAGTGGCGCACCGTGGCCGGCGCGCCGGGCAGCGCCAAATACGTCGTCTGCAACGCCGACGAGGGCGATTCCGGAACGTTCTCCGACCGCATGGTGATGGAGGGCGATCCGTACATGCTGATCGAGGGCATGGTGATCGCCGGACTGGCGGTCGGCGCCGAAACCGGCTACGTGTACGTGCGCTCGGAGTATCCGGACGCCTTCCGCGCGCTGGCCGAGGCGATCGCGCGCGCCGAATCGGCGGGCTGGCTCGGCGCCGACGTCGCGGGCAGCGGCCGGGCGTTCCGCATCGTGCTGCGCAAGGCCGCGGGCGCCTACGTCTGCGGCGAGGAGACGGCGCTGCTCGAGAGCCTGGAAGGGCGTCGCGGGGTGGTGCGGGCGAAGCCGCCGGTGCCGGCGCTGCAGGGGTTGTTCGGCGCGCCCACGCTGGTGCACAACGTCATCACCCTGGCAGCGGTGCCGCGCATTTTCGCCGACGGTGCGGCGGCCTATGCCGCATTCGGAATCGGGCGCTCGCGCGGTACCCTGCCGTTCCAGCTTGCCGGCAACGTGCTGCGGGGCGGATTGATCGAACTGCCGTTCGGAGTCACCTTGCGCGAACTGGTCGAGGACTACGGCGGCGGCACCGCGTCGGGCCGCCCGATCAAGGCGATCCAGGTCGGCGGCCCGCTGGGCGCCTACGTGGCGCCCGGGCACTGGGATCTGCCGCTGGACTACGAGACCTACACGGACATCGGCGCGGTGCTCGGCCACGGCGGCATCGTGGTGCACGACGATCGTGCCGACATGGCGCGGCTGGCGCGCCACGCGATGCATTTCTGCGCCCTGGAATCGTGCGGCAAGTGCACGCCGTGCCGGATCGGCGCGACGCGCGGGGTCGAGGTGATCGACCGCATTCGCGGCGGAGGCGGCGCGCAGCAGGTCCAGTTGCTGCGCGACCTGTGCGACACCATGCTGCACGGCAGCCTGTGCGCGATGGGCGGGATGACGCCGTACCCGGTGCTGTCCGCGCTCGACCATTACCCGCAGGATTTCGGCGCCGCCGACGGGCGCGCGGCCTGACGCGACGAAGGCCGCGGACGACGCGCCCGCGCGCAGCACCGCTGGAGACACGAACATGGACACCCACCCTTTGCACGAGACCGACCACGGCACGCCCCGGAGCGAGGATCCCCGTCTGGTGACGCTGCAGATCGACGGCGTGCGCGTCAGCGTCGCGGCCGGCACCTCGGTGATGCGCGCCGCGTCCGAAGCCGGTATCCAGATTCCGAAGCTGTGCGCCACCGACAGCCTCGAGCCGTGGGGCTCGTGCCGGCTGTGCCTGGTGCAGATCGCCGGGCGGCGCGGCTTTCCGGCCTCGTGCACGACCCCGGCCGAGGACGGCATGGTCGTGTGCACGCAGAACGATCGGCTGCAGCAGCTTCGCCGCGGCGTCATGGAACTGTACATTTCCGACCACCCGCTGGATTGCCTGACGTGCAGCGCCAACGGCGACTGCGAGCTGCAGACCATGGCCGGAGTGACGGGCCTGCGCAACGTGCGCTACGGCACCCCCGGCACCGCGCCGGCGGGCGTGGCCGGCGCGCACCACACCGGCGCTTTGGTCGACGCGTCGAATCCGTATTTCAGTTTCGACCCGGGCAAATGCATCGTCTGCAGCCGCTGCGTGCGCGCCTGCGCCGAGGTGCAGGGAACGTTCGCGCTGACCATCGCCGGGCGCGGCTTCGACAGCCACGTCGCCGCGGGCGACGGGGTGTCGTTCATGGACAGCGACTGCGTCAGCTGCGGCGCCTGCGTGCAGGCCTGCCCGACGGCCACGCTGCAGGAAAAAAGCGTGATCGAGCTCGGGCTGCCCGAACACGCGGTCCTGACCACGTGCGCGTACTGCGGCGTCGGGTGCGGCTTCCGTGCCGAAATGAAGGGCGATCGCGTGGTGCGCATGGTGCCGTGGAAGGACGGCCGAGCCAACGAAGGCCATTCGTGCGTCAAGGGCCGATTCGCCTGGGGTTACGCGACGCACAAGGACCGCATCACGACGCCGATGATCCGGAATTCGATCGACGACCCCTGGACCGAGGTCGGCTGGGACGAGGCGATCGCCCACGCGGCGCGTGAATTCCGCCGCATCCAGGCCCGGTACGGGCGCGACGCGGTCGGCGGAATCACCTCCTCGCGCTGCACCAACGAGGAGACCTACCTGGTGCAGAAGCTGGTCCGCGCGGCGTTCGGCAACAACAATGTCGACACGTGCGCGCGCGTGTGCCATTCGCCGACGGGCTACGGCCTCGGGCAGACCTTCGGCACCTCGGCCGGGACGCAGACCTTCCGCTCGGTCGACAAAGCCGACGTCGTGCTGGTCATCGGCGCCAACCCGACCGATGCGCATCCTGTGTTCGCGTCGCGGCTGAAAAGGCGCCTGCGCGCCGGCGCCCGGCTGATCGTGGCCGATCCGCGCCGCATCGACCTGGTGCGCGGCCCGCACGTGCGCGCCACCCACCATCTGCAGCTGCGTCCGGGGACCAACGTCGCCCTGCTCAACGCGCTGGCGCACGTGGTCGTCACCGAAGGGCTGGTCGACGAGGCGTTCGTCGCCGAGCGTTGCGAGCTCAAGGCGTTCGAGTCATGGCGGGAGTTCGTCTCGGGCGCAGACAACGCCCCGGAGGCGCTGGAAGCGGTCACCGGCGTGGCGGCCGCCGAGGTGCGCGCGGCAGCGCGCCTGTACGCCACCGCAGGCAACGCGGCGATCTACTACGGGCTTGGCGTCACCGAGCACGCGCAGGGCTCGACGGCGGTCATGGCCATTGCCAACCTGGCGATGGCAACGGGCAATGTCGGGCGCGAAGGCGTCGGAGTCAATCCTTTGCGCGGACAGAACAACGTGCAGGGTTCGTGCGATATGGGCTCGTTTCCACACGAGTTGCCTGGATATCGCCACATCTCGGACAGTACCGTACGAGGCCGTTTCGAACATGCCTGGGGCGTCGCGCTCGACCCGGAGCCCGGACTGCGCATCCCCAACATGTTCGAGGCCGCGCTGGCCGGCGGCTTCAAGGGGCTGTACTGCCAGGGCGAGGACATCGTGCAGTCCGATCCCGATACCCAGCATGTCGCCGCGGCGCTGCGCGCGATGGAATGCATCGTGGTGCAGGACATCTTCCTGAACGAGACCGCGAAATACGCGCACGTGTTCCTGCCCGGGTCGTCGTTCCTGGAAAAGGACGGAACCTTCACCAACGCCGAGCGGCGGATTTCGCGCGTGCGCCAGGTGATGGCGCCGATGGCCGGCAAGGCCGACTGGGAGGTCACGGTCGCGCTGGCGCGCGCGCTCGGCTATCCGATGGACTACAGCCACCCGGCGCAGATCATGGACGAAATCGCCGCGCTGACTCCGACGTTCGCCGGCGTGTCCTACGACAGGATCGAGCGCCTGGGCAGCGTGCAGTGGCCGTGCAACGCCGACACCGACGAGGCGGGCACCGCGATCATGCACCAGCAGCGTTTCGTGCGCGGGCTCGGGCGCTTCGTGCTGACCCGCTATGTGGCTTCCGACGAAAAAGTCACGCGCCGCTATCCGCTGCTGCTGACCACCGGGCGCATCCTCAGCCAGTACAACGTCGGTGCGCAGACGCGGCGCACCGCCAACAGCCTGTGGCACGACGAGGACCGGCTGGAGATCCACCCGCACGACGCCGAGGAGCGCGGCATTCGCGACGGCGACTGGGTCGGCATCCGCAGCCGTGCCGGAGAAACCGTGCAGCGCGCGCGCGTGACCACACGGGTCGCGCCTGGCGTGGTCTACACCACGTTCCATTTTCCCGAATCGGGCGCGAACGTGATCACCACCGACAGTTCGGACTGGGCGACCAACTG
Organism: Pseudomonadota bacterium; assembly: GCA_021798395.1. Classification (GTDB taxonomy): domain Bacteria; phylum Pseudomonadota; class Gammaproteobacteria; order Burkholderiales; family Burkholderiaceae_C; genus Thiomonas_A. The sequence goes on along the minus strand of JAJZHS010000220.1, from coordinate 554 downwards.
TCCCGAGTACAAGGTCACCGCGGTGCAGGTGCTCGCGGTGAGCCAGCCGTCGCGCTGGCAGCGCGACTACGAGGCGTTCGACGCGCGGCAGGGCGAGTTGCTGCGGCAACGCCAGCGCGCCGCGCAGGGGGCCGCATGAACCTGGCCGAACCCCCGGCGGACGGGCCCGGCGTCGTTCCGGTCGCCGTGCTGCGCTGGCGCGGCGGCCGCCGCGCCGAGGTGACCGATCAGGTCGCCGAGGAGGTCGCGGTGGCGTTCGAGTACAACGGCGTGGCGCACGCCGTGATGCTGGCTACGCCGGCCGATCTGGACGATTTCGCGCTGGGTTTCAGCCTGTCCGAGGGCATCGTCGAGCGCGCCGACGAACTGTACGACTGCGAGGCCGAGACGGGTCCGCAGGGGATCACCCTGCACCTGGAAATCGCCGCGCGGCGCATGGCCGCGCTGCAGGGGCTGCGGCGCAATCTGGTCGGACGCACCGGCTGCGGTCTGTGCGGCGCCGCCGAGCTGGCGCAGGTGTTCCGCGCCTTGCCCCGGTTGCCGGACGGCGGCCG
>JAJZHS010000219.1 GCA_021798395.1 Pseudomonadota bacterium | reverse complement strand
GGCTACAGCGGCGGGCTCGACTGGGACCTGGCGGCGACGCTGGCGCCGCTGGGCGCGCGCGCGCGCGTGCTCGACGCGCTCGACGCGCTGGTCGAAGACGTGGCGCGCAGCGCGCGGCCCGGCGACCGCGTGCTGGTGATGAGCAACGGCGCGTTCGGCGGCATTCACGAGCGGCTCTTGCACGCGCTGCGCGCGCGCGCAGCGACCACGACCTAGGACGTCCCATGTCAGGAAACACCCTCGGGCTGCTGTTCGCGGTCACCACCTTCGGCGAATCGCATGGCCCGGCCATCGGTTGCGTCATCGACGGCTGCCCGCCGGGGCTGGAACTCGAGCCCGGCGACATCCAGCCGGATCTCGATCGGCGCCGCCCCGGAACCTCGCGCCACGTCACCCAGCGGCAGGAGGCCGACCGCGTCGAAATCCTGTCCGGCGTTTACGAGGGGCGCACCACGGGCACGCCGATCGCGCTGCTGATCCGCAACACCGATCAGCGCAGCAAGGACTACGGCAACCTGCTCGACACCTTCCGCCCGGGGCACGCCGACTACACCTACTGGCGCAAGTACGGCGTGCGTGACCCGCGCGGCGGCGGGCGCTCGTCGGCGCGGCTGACGGCACCGGTCGTCGCCGCCGGCGCGGTGGCGAAGAAGTGGCTGCGCCAGCACCATGGCATCGCGATTCGCGGCTGCACGCTGCAGGTCGGCGACGTCGCGATCGCGCTGCGCGACTGGGGCGCGGTGGCGACCAATCCCTTCCATGCCCCCGACCCGGCGGCGGTGCCGCAGCTCGAGGCGTACATGGACGCGCTGCGGCGTGCCGGCGATTCCTGCGGCGCGCGCCTGTACGTCGAGGCGCTGAACGTGCCGGCGGGTTGGGGCGAGCCGCTGTACGACCGCCTCGACGCCGACCTGGCGCACGCGCTGATGGGGCTGAACGCGGTCAAGGGCGTCGAAATCGGCGCCGGGTTCGGCTGCGTGACGCAAAAGGGCAGCGAGCACGGTGACGAACTCACGCCGCAGGGCTTTGTCGGCAACCAGGCCGGCGGCGTGCTCGGCGGCATCAGCAGCGGGCAGCCGCTGACCGCGCAGATCGCGATCAAGCCGACGTCGAGCATTCGCGTGCCGCGGCGCTCGGTCGACCGCTCCGGCCAGCCGACCGTGGTCGAGACCTTCGGCCGCCACGACCCCTGCGTCGGCCTGCGCGCGACGCCGATCGTCGAGGCGCTGGTCGCGCTGGTGCTGATCGACCACGCGCTGCGCCATCGCGCGCAATGCGGCGACGTGGCGCTGCCGGTACCGCCGCTGGCCGCGGGCGGCTAGTCCACTGCGTCAGGGAGATTGCACACCCCCCACGGGGGCGCTCAGAGCTGCGGCGGCGCGCTGCGCGCGGCGTACGCGGCAAGCGCCGCGATCACGCCGTCCTGCTCGCCGGCGGCCGGCGCCACGTGCACGCGCAGCGCCGGGTGCTCGGCGGCGACGGTGGCGATGGCCTGCGGGATATCGCGCCGCAGGTGCCCTCCGGGGCCCAGCAGCAGGGGCACCAGATGCAGGTCGCGGCAACCGGCGCGCGCCGCCGCGCGCAAGGCGTCGGCCAGCAGGGGCGTCATCGATTCCAGGAATGCGAGTTCGACCCGGCAATCGGCGCGCGCGGCGCGCACCTGGGCGAGCACGGCGCCGAACGGGCGCGCCCACGCCGGCTGGCGCGAGCCGTGCGCCAGCAGCACGATCCAGCGTGGCGCGATGGGGGTGGATTCGGAGGGCGGCATCGCACCGAGCATAGCGCGGCCGCGCGGCGCGTCAGCCGGGGTCGGAGCCGAAGCCTGTCGGTTGGCGCAGGTCGTGCCGCGTCGCTTGCACCGGTGCCGACCCGTGCGCGGCCAGGCGCACGGTGGCTTCGTCGACGCCGAGTTCGCGCGCCACGCGCTGCGGCGGCGGCGCCCGCCGCGCGCGCAACGCCCGAGCGGCGTGCCGCACGCGCTCGGCCCCGGCACGCTCGACCAGCCAGTGCGCCAGCCGCGCGTCGCCCGCGGATTCGATGCGCAGCCCCAGGTCCAGGATATCGATCGCGGATGGGTCCATTGGTGCCTCCATGCGGACGGGAACGCTGTCCGCCGGCGGGCAGCTTAAGCGGGGTGCGCGGCGCGTGTCTTGTTCTGGGTCAGTTTCGGCGCGCGCGCCGGCGTCGACGCAGGCCTTAAGCCCGGATTAATTCAATGGGAAGGTATGCCATATAGGATGGGGCTTGCTGCACCGTCGCGCGGTGCTCCATGGCTCCCTGAGCTTGGCCGGGTCGGACCCGGCCGTTTTTTTGCGGTGCGTCCGGCATGCGGCGCAGCCCGGCTCAGCGCCCGGAGCCGAGTATCCGCGCTAACATCAAGTCTTCCTTTGCGTCTGGTATCGAGCCATGCGACCGGAAAACCCAGCTGCACCAGCCCTGCCGAACGAACCCGCACCCGAGGCGGCACCGGCGCGCGGCATCGACGCTGCGCCGCAGCCCGCTGGCGAAGGGGCTCCGCCGACCGCGAAAACGCTGGTGCACGACGCTCGATTCTGGGACGCGGTCGACCGATTCGAATTCGATGATCCATCTTCTTGAGCGTCACCCGAGCCTGACCGAATCGCCCCCGCGGGGGTTGCGCCGCGTCGGGGTCTGTGTTGCGCTCGTGCTGGCGGCAGGCTGCGCGACGACTCCGGCGTGGGCCGCGGGCGATCCGCCGCTGCACATCGGTTTCGTCGATACCCAGCGCATTCTGCAGGAATCGGCTCTGGCGCGGCGCGACAGCGCCGCGTTGCGCCAGGAATTCGCACCGCGCAACGCGCGCATCAAGGCGCTCGCCCAGCAGGCCGCCGCGCAGCGCAAGCAGCTTCAGGACGGCGCCCTGGCGATGTCCGACGACCAGCGCATCGCGGCGCAGGCGCAATTGACGGAAACACTGCAGCGCCTGCACGATGCCCGGGAGGCGTTCGCCGACGATCTCAACGCCAAGCGCAACGCGGACGTGCAGTCCTTGCTCGATCAGGCCGACGCGGCGGTCGCCAGGCTGGCGCGGCAGCGCCATTTGTCCATCGTTTTCCAGAACGCGGTCTACGTCAATCCGCGCGTCGACCTCACCGCCGCGGTGATCCGCACGATGGACACGTCGATCGCCGCGCCGGCGGCGCGCCAGCGCGCCGGCGCGGGCGGCGTCGGCAAGCCCAGCCGGGCAAAATCCGCTGCCGCGTGGCGCTCGGGCAGTCGCTCGTGCTCCTGCGCGCCGAGGCGGTTGACCACCCGACCGCGGCGTACCGCGGGGCGGGCGTCGAGGGCTTCGGCCCAGCGCCGCACGTGGCCGTAGTCCTGCACCTGCAGGAATTCCCCCGCGTCGTACAGCCGCCCGAGCACCAACTGACCGTACCAGGGCCAGATGGCGATGTCGGCGATGGTGTAGTCGGCGCCTGCGATGTATGCGTGCCCGGCCAGTCGGCGGTCGAGGACGTCGAGTTGGCGCTTCGCCTCCATCGCGTAGCGGTCGATCGCGTACTGGATCTTGGTCGGCGCGTAGGCGTAGAAATGACCGAACCCGCCGCCGAGGTACGGCGCGCTGCCCATCTGCCAGAACAGCCACGACAGGCACTCGGCGCGCGCCGCCGGGTCCCCGGGCAGGAAGGCGCCGAACTTTTCCGCCAGGTACAGCAGGATGGCGCCCGACTCGAAGACCCGGATCGGCTCCGGGCCGCTGCGATCGAGCAGCGCCGGAATCTTCGAGTTCGGGTTCACGGCGACGAAGCCGCTGCCGAACTGGTCGCCGTCGCCGATGCGAATCGGCCACGCGTCGTACTCGGCGCCGGTATGGCCGAGTTCGAGCAGTTCCTCGAGCATCACGGTGACCTTGACGCCGTTGGGCGTGGCCAGCGAATACAACTGCAGCGGCTGCTCGCCTTGCGGCAGCGCGGCGTCGTGGGTGGCTCCGGACACCGGCCGGTTGATGTTGGCAAAGCGTCCACCGTTGCCGGGCGTCCAGGTCCAGACGCGCGGCGGGGTGTAAGTCGAATCGGTCATCGGTTGCGATCCTCGTCGTGCAGGGCGTCGCCGAGGATGCTACGGCGTTTTGCTCGTGCCCGCTGGGCCCGGTGCGGCCCGCGCGGAACGCGCGTCGACGCCGGCAATCGGGTTTGCGCGTCGTCGTCGCCGCATCTGTAGTAAGGTGGCTGCGAATTCCCCTGGTCCCGTTGCGCGTGCTTCCATGTCGATCGTTCCTACCCGGCTGTTCCGGACTTCGCTGCCGTTCCTGGTGCTGATGCTGCTGATGGTGCCGATGGCGCTGCCCGGCGCGCGCGCGGCCACCGTGGAGCAGGCGGCGCAACTGCTGCGCGCAGGGCACCTGCGGCGCGCCGATCAGGCCATCGCCCAGGTGCTGGCCGCGCAGCCCGGTTCGGCGCGCGCGCATTACCTGGACGCGCGCCTGCTGGCCGCGGAGGGTAAATGGCCGCTTGCCGAGGATGAACTGGAGCGCGCGCGCCGCCTCGATCCCGGCCTCGGCTTCGCGCCGGCCGCGCAGGCGCAGGCGCTCGCCGGCGAGGTCCTGCGCCATCGCTGGAAGAATCCGGGCGGATGGGCGGGTGACGGCCAGGCCGTGCTCGCCTTGCTGTTCGTCGCCGTATCGGGGTATCTCGTCTACGGCGTGCTGCGCGGTCGCGGCCCGCGCCGGCCGCCGAAGGCGTGAGCCCGCCGCGGCGGGCCGACGCGCAAGCGTCGGCGGCCGCGGCGCGGCGCGACGCATGCCGCGGCGAACGCGCCTGAGTTCTGGCTCAGGCGCCGCACTGCGCCGGCCACGACAC
>JAJZHS010000218.1 GCA_021798395.1 Pseudomonadota bacterium | reverse complement strand
GACCCCGCGAGCAACACGCTTCAGGAACGCGCCGCCAACATCTCGGCCCAGGCGATGACGTTGCGTGCTTGTCGAGTTCAAGTCCGACGGACTCCTAGTGTCCTGCCGCCGGTCGAGGCGGCGTGAAGGGAAGTCCTGACCATGAAAGCATTGCGTTTCCTCGTGGCATCGCTGGCGCTGCTGGCGTTGTTGGGCGCGGGCGCACGCGCCGCGTCGCTGCCGTCGATCCACGACATCTATACCGCGGCGTCCAGCGGACAGCTGCAGCTGGCGCGCCAGGAAATCGACCAGGTGCTCGTCGCCTATCCGAACTCGGCCAAGGCGCATTACGTGCACGCGCGCGTTCTGGCGCTGGGCGGGCAGTGGGCCGCCGCCGGCGCCGAACTGGCCCGCGCGCGCCAGCTCGACCCCGGGTTGCCGTTCGAGGATCGTGCCCAGTTGCAGGCGTTCGAGCGCCAGCTCGCCGCCCACGGCGCGGCGCGGCGCGGCGCGGCCAAACCGGGCTGGGTGATGCCGCTGGCCGGATTGCTCGTGCTGCTCGCGCTGGTCCTGCTGGTCGCGGTGTACCGCGCGTCGCGCCGCCCGGCGGTGCAGGTGTTGCCACCCAACTGGCCGAACGCCGCGCCACCGCAAGGCCCGTATCCCCAAGGCCCGTACCCGCAAGGCCCGTACCCGCAAGGCCCGTATCCGCAAGGCCCGTATCCGCAGCCCGGCTACGCGCCGCGCGGCGGCGGCCTGCTGGGGGCGGTCGGAACCGGGCTGGGCATGGGGGCCGGCTTCGCCGCCGGCGAGATGCTGGTCGACAAGCTGCTCGACGGAGGCGGCGCGGCGGGCGCCGGCGGGTCGCTGATCGGCGACGCGCAGGCCGCGCAGCCGCCGCTGGATCAGGATTTCGGGATCAACGACGCGGGCAGCTGGACCGACGACTCCTCGGCAGGCGGTTGGGGCGACGACGGCGGCGATTCGGGCTCCTGGACCTGATCCGGGCGCCTCAGGCGCGCAGCGCGGCGGCGGCGATGTCCAGGGCGCGCAACCGCGCGTCGACGTCGAACACGTCGCAGGTGAGCATGAATTCGTCGGCCGCGGTGGCCTCGTGCAGCGCGGCGAAACCGCGGCGCACGGTGTCGGCGCTGCCGATCACCGCGGCGGCGAGGAAATCGGCGATCGCCGCGCGCTGCGGCGCTTCGAGTTGATCGATGAATCCGGGGCGCGGCGGCTGCAGCCGCGCGCGCCGGCCGCTGACGATTCCCAGCACGCGCTGGAACAGGCTGCCGGCCAGAAGCTGGGCCTGCGCATCGGTGTCTGCCGCCACCAGCGGCACGCCGATGATCGTGTACGGACGCGCCAGCGCGGGCGAAGGCGTGAACTCGCTGCGGTACAGATCGAGCGCGGGCAGCAGCAGCCGCGGCGCGAAATGCGACGCGAACGCGTAGGGCAGCCCGCGCCTGGCCGCCAGCCTGGCCGAAAACAGGCTCGAGCCGAGCAGCCAGAGCGGGACTTGCGTGCCGGCGCCCGGCACCGCGACCAGTCGCTGTCCAGGCGCCGGGGCGTCGAGCAGGTGCTGCAGTTCGGCGAGGTCGCGCGCGAAGTCGTCCTCGCGCTCGATGCGGTCGCGGCGCAGCGCGCGCAGCGTCAGCGGGTCGGTTCCCGGGGCGCGGCCCAGGCCCAGGTCGATGCGCCCCGGATACAGCTCGGCCAGAGTGCCGAAAGCCTCGGCGACGAGCAGCGGGGCGTGGTTGGGAAGCATCACGCCGCCTGAGCCCACGCGCATGCGCTGCGTGCCGCCGGCGATGTGGCCGACCAGCACCGCGGTGGCCGAACTGGCGATTCCGGGCATGTTGTGGTGCTCGGCGAGCCAGTAGCGGGTGAAGCCGAGTCCTTCGACGTGGCGCGCGGTGCGCAGCGCGACCGCCAGCGCCTCGGCGATGCTGCTGCCTTCGCGCACCGCGACCAGGTCGAGCATCGACAAACGGGTGTCCTGCAGCGAAGCCATCGCTGCATTGTCGCCGCTTTTCGCGCGCACTGCCGCGCGCGCGCACGGTTGCGTGCACGGCCGCAGGCCGTCAGTCAGGCGTTGGCGTGCGCTGATCCAATTGGGCGCGGATTTGATCCGGATCACGCGCGCCGGTGGCGACCCTAGCCCGCGCGCGGCCCGGCGGGGTTAAAACCCCCGGGCACAAGAACAAGAGCCGCCGGCGCTTGCGGGTGGCCGTTGCGTCGCGTTTTCGGCGAAGTTTGTCTTGACAAGGAGTGTTCCATGAGCGCTGTGCTCGAACCGGCACATGCACCGGCGCATGACGCCGCCCACGACCACCCGCACGGTTGGCGGCGCTGGCTGTTCTCGACGAACCACAAGGACATCGGAACGATGTACCTGGTGTACGCGCTGATCATGCTGTTCGTCGGCGGCATCCTGGCGATGGGAATTCGCGCCGAACTGTTCGAGCCCGGGATCCAGTTCCTGAACCCGCAGCTGTTTCTCTCCTTCTCGACCATGCACGGCCTGATCATGATCTTCATGGCCGTGATGCCCGCATTGACCGGCCTGGCCAACTGGATGATCCCGCTGCAGATCGGGGCTCCGGACATGGCCTTCCCGCGCATGAACAACCTCAGTTTCTGGCTGCTCATTCCTGCTGCACTCCTCGGGGTGGCGGCCTTTTTCATGCCTGGCGGCGCCCCCGACGTGGGGTGGACGCTGTACGCCCCGCTGACCATCCAGCAGGGCATCGGAATGGATCTGGTGATCTTCGCCGTGCACATCCTGGGCGCGTCGTCGATCATGGGCTCGATCAACATCATCGTCACCATCCTGAACATGCGCGCGCCGGGCATGACGCTGATGAAAATGCCGATGTTCGCTTGGACGTGGCTGATCACCGCGTACCTGCTGATCGCCATCATGCCGGTGCTCGCCGGCGCGGTCACCATGACTTTGACCGACCGCCACTTCGGCACCAATTTCTTCAACGCCGCCGGCGGCGGCGACCCGGTGCTGTACCAGCATCTGTTCTGGTTCATGGGCCACCCCGAGGTCTACGTGCTGATCCTGCCGTCCTTCGGCATCATGAGCACGGTGGTGCCGACGTTCTCGCGCAAGCCGCTGTTCGGCTACAGCTCGATGGTTTACGCCACGGCGTCGATCGCGATCCTGTCGTTCATCGTCTGGGCGCACCACATGTTCACCGCCGGCATGCCGACCTTCGGTCAGCTGTTCTTCATGTACGCGACGATGCTGATCGCGGTGCCGACCGGGGTGAAGATCTTCAACTGGATCGCGACCATGTACCGCGGTTCGCTGAGTTTCGAGACGCCGATGCTGTTCGCCATCGGCTTCATCATCGTGTTCCTGATCGGCGGCTTCACGGGCCTGGTGCTGGCCATGGCGCCGATCGACACCGAGGTGCACAACACCTATTACGTGGTCGCGCACTTCCACTACACCATGGTCGCGGGCGCGCTGTTCGCGATCTTCATGGCGTTCTATTACTGGTCGCCGAAATGGACCGGGATACGCTACAAGGAAAGCGCGGGACAGGTGCATTTCTGGTTGTCGATGATCGGCTTCAACATCACCTTCTTTCCGCAGTTCTTCCTCGGCATGGGCGGCATGGTGCGCCGCTACGCCGACTATCCGGTGCAGTTCACCGACTTCAACGCCATCTCGTCGGTCGGCGCGCTGATCTTCGGCCTGGCGCAGGTGTACTTCGCGTTCGCGGTCGTGATTCCGGTGCTGCGCGGTCAGGGCGAACGCGCGGCACAGCGGCCGTGGGACGGCGCGCACGGCCTGGAATGGGAGGTTCCGTCGCCGCCTCCCTTCCATACCTTCGAGACGCCGCCCAAGCTTGACGCGACCGCGACGCGGGTGCTGGCCGACTGAGGGCGCGGGGGACGAGCTTGAACGACCAAGGCGGCAAGCAGCGTTGCTGGCTGTGCGCGCTGCGCGAACGCTGTTCGCTGGCCGCGCTGCTGCGCGAGGCGGGCGCCGAAGCCAGCGTCGAGATCGACATCGTCGAACGCCCGGCGGGCACCGTGTTCCAGATCCCCGAAGGGTGCGTGTGCGTGCTGCGCAGCGGTGCCGTCAAGGTGCTGTGGAGCGAAGCGCCGAAGCGCCCGCGGGTGATCGATTTCCGCTTCGCGGGCGAATTCCTCGGCCTCGACTCGAGCCTGGGCGTGGAGCCCGGCAAGCGCAGCTACGAAACCCTGCAGTGGACCCGGCTGTGCACCTTGCGCGGAAGCCCGGGGCACGCCGCCCTTCCGGCATCGTTGCTGGCGGCGCGCCTGGCCGGCGCGATCATGCCGGTGTACGCGCACAACCGGATGATGCTGGCGAGCGCCAACCAAAGGGTGGCGTGCTACCTGGTGCGCGCGCTCGACGCCCTGGAGCAGGGCGGCGGCTGGCGCCCCGGCCTGTTGCCGCCGGTGCCGCGCGCCGACATCGCCGAGTACCTGGGGCTGCGCGCCGAGTCGGTCAGCCGCGCGCTGGGCGAGTTCCGCGACGCCGGCTGGATCAGCGGCAAGGTCGACAGCATCGAAATCCTGAGGGCCGAACCGTTGCGCACGTTGGCCGCTTCAGCGTGCTGAGCGGCCGCGCAGCGCCGGAAGCAGCAACGCGCCGAGCGCGACGAAACCCAGCGCCGACCATGTCGGCAGCGAGACTCCGAGCACACGCGGCACGTCGGCGCAGAAACCGTCGGCGCGGAACATCCAAGGCGCCCATTGCGTGATCGTCCAGTGGTCGATGCGCACGGCCAGCGGATCGAGGCCGCAGGTTTGCAGCGGGTGCCAGACCAGCCAGACGTGCCTGAGCGCGGCGGCCAATCC
>JAJZHS010000217.1 GCA_021798395.1 Pseudomonadota bacterium | reverse complement strand
CGCCGCTGCGCGCGCGCCGGCGAGCCGTATCCGGTGATTCCGTACGCGCCGTCGGTGTTCTCGCGCCTGGAAGGCGGCATCGACACCGTGACGGTGACGCTGAGCCGGATCAGCACGCGGCTCGACGCGCTGCTCAGTCCGGCCAACGTGCGCGCGCTGTCGGGCACGCTGCGGCATCTCGACCAGATCAGCGGGACCCTGGCCGCGCGCCGCGACGACCTGGCGCAGACGCTGGTGCAGTTGCGCACGGCCAGCGCGCAGTTGGTCGTGCTCGCCGCGCACGGCGAACGCCTGTCGGCCCAGGGCCGGCAGGTTCTGACGCAGGTCGCGGTGGACGCGCGCGCGCTGCAGCGCACGCTGCGCACCGTCGACGCCGCAGCCGCAAGCTGGCACGCCGCCGGCGACAACGCGGCGCAGCTCGCCGGCAGCGGCGGGCGCACGTTGCAGCGGCTGCAGCAGCGCACGCTTCCCGGGCTCGACCGTCTCGGCGACCGGCTCGACCAGCTCAGCATTCAGCTCACCGAACTGGTGCGCAGCCTGCGCACGAATCCGGCGCAGCTGTTGTACGGTGCGCCGTCGCCGCCACCGGGACCCGGAGAGTCGCGATGAAACGTCTGGGCGTCGTTCTGGCCTGCCTTGTTCTCGCCGCTTGTGCGCAGCCGCAGTGGCACAACGCCATCGCGCATCGCTTCCGTTTGCAGGGCATTGCGCTGCGGCAGCCCGATCCGGGCGTGGCGCCGAGCGTGATCAGCGTGCTGCCGGTCGACGCGGCCCCCGGGCTCGATGGCCAGGCGATGCTGTACAGCCCGGCCGCCGGGCAGCTGCTTCCGTACCGCGACAGCGAATGGCTGGCGCCGCCGCCGGCGCTGGTGCGCGCCGCGCTGGCCGATACCCTGGCGCGGCAGCGCTGGGTGGCGGCGGTCGAGCAGGACGCCGCGGTGGCGCCGGCGCCGTGGCTGCTGCACTGCGCGCTGACGCGCCTGGAGCACGATTTCGCGAACCCGCCGGGAACGGTGCGCCTGAGCCTGCGTTGCGAACTGGTGCGCGCGCGCGACGGAGCGGTCGCGGCGCATTGGCGCAGCGCATTGCGGCAACCGCTGGCGGTGGCCGACGCGGCGCATTACGCGGCCGCCGCGCAGAGTCTGCTCGACCGCGCGTTGGCGCAGGCGCTGCGCAGGATCGCCGCGGCGTTGCGCGCCGGCTGAACGCGTCGCGGGCGGCGTACACGCGCTGCCTGGTCCGCTGCGCTATCCCTGACGCATTGAATCTACGCGTCGCGCGCCGCGTGCGCGATCAGCCCGAGCAGCGCCTCGCCGTAGCGCTCGAGCTTTGTGTCGCCGACGCCGGAAATGCCGCGCAGCGCGTCGAGGTCGCGCGGGCGCGCCCGCGCGATCGCCTGCAGGGTCGCGTCTGGAAACACGACGTAGGCCGGCACCGCGTGCGCGCGCGCGGTCTCGCCGCGCCATTGACGCAGTTGCTCGAACAGCGCCTGCGCATCGGCGCCCAGCGCCGCCGCGGCAGCGCTCGCGGGCGCGCGTTTGCGCCGTGCGGCGCGCGCATCGATGCGCTTGAGCGCGATGCGTCGCGCCCCGCGCAGGATGTCGCGGCTGCCGTCCGTCAGGTGCAGGACGTTGAAATGCGCCGAGTCGACTTCGATCAGGTGCTGCGCGGCGAGCTGGCGCAGCAGCGACCGCCAGTCCTGCTCGCCGAGATCGGCGCCGATGCCGAACGTCGACAGCCGGTCGTGTCCGAAGCGCAGCACCTTGTCGGTGGCCTTGCCGCGCAGCACGTCGATGACGTGGGTGGCGGCGAAGCTGAATCCGCTGGCCTGGCGGCAGCGGTACACCGTCGACAGCAGTTTTTGCGCAGACTCGGTGGCGTCGACCAGCGCGGGCGGCTGCAGGCAGTTGTCGCAGTTGCCGCACGGCTCGGCGCTTTCGCCGAAATAGGCCAGCAGCCGTACTCGGCGGCAGTCGGCCGCCTCGGCCAGCGCCAGCATCGCGTCGAGCTTGGATCCGGCCAGGCGCTTGTAGCCTTCGTCGGCTTCCGACAGTTCGATCAGCCGGCGCTGCTGCACCACGTCGGCCAGTCCGTACGCCATCCACGCCTGCGCCGGCGCGCCGTCGCGCCCGGCGCGTCCGGTCTCCTGGAAATAGCCTTCGATCGAGCGCGGCATGTCGATGTGCGCGACGAAGCGAACGTCGGGCTTGTCGATGCCCATGCCGAAGGCGATCGTCGCGACCATGACCACGCCGTCGTCGTCGAGGAAACGGCGCAGGTGCGCGGCGCGCGTGGCCGCGGGCATTCCGGCGTGGTAGGGCAGGGCGTCGATGCCGTGGGCGGCGAGCTGGCGCGCGATGTCCTCGACGCTGCTGCGGGACAACGCGTAGACCACGCCGCAGTCGCCGGCGTGTTCGTCGCGGATGAACTGCAGCAGTTGCGCGCGCGCGTCCCGCTTCTCGACGATGCGATAGCGGATGTTGGGGCGGTCGAAGCTGGAGACGAAGGCGCGCGGCTGGAGCAGAAGCCGCTGCGCGATTTCGTCGCGCGTAGGCACGTCGGCGGTCGCGGTCAGCGCCACGCGCGGCACCTCGGGCCAGCGCTCGCGCAGCAGCGACAGCTGGCCGTATTCGGGGCGGAAGTCGTGGCCCCACTGCGACACGCAGTGCGCTTCGTCGATCGCGAACAGCGCGATGCGGCACTGCTCGAGCAGGCGCAGGCCCGATTCGCTGAGCAGGCGCTCGGGCGCCAGGTACAGCAGGTCGAGCTCGCCGCGCCGCGCCTGCGCCTGCACCTGGCGCGCGCCGTCGGCGTCCAGCGTGGAGTTCAGGAACGCCGCGCGCAGGCCGAGCTCGCGCAGCGCGGCGACCTGATCCTGCATCAGCGCGATCAGCGGCGAGACGACGATCGCCACGCCGTCGCGAAGCAGCGCCGGGATCTGGTAGCACAGCGACTTGCCGCCCCCGGTGGGCATCAGCACCATTGCATCGCCGCCGCCGACGACATGCTCGACGATCGCGCGCTGCTGGTCGCGGAATGCCGGGTAGCCCCAGACGTGCCGAAGCAGCTGCTCGGCGTCGGCGTGTTCGTTGCGCATCGGGGGCGTGGCCATCGGCGGGAGTCGGCAACCCCGTAGCCTACCAAGGCCGCGGCACGCGCCGCCGCCGCGGGGAAATCAGCGCAGCCGAAGCAGGTCGCGCGCGTCGTCCGCCACGCGGTCGCGCCCGGCGACGATCTGCTGGCGCTGCGACCCCAGGCCTTGCACCTCGAGTTCCATCACGTCACCCGGGCGCAGGAAACGCTGCCGGGCCATTCCGACTCCGGGCGGCGTGCCGGTGGCGATCAGGTCGCCTGGCCGCAGGGTCATGAAATGGCTCAAATAGCTGACGATCTGCGCCACGCTGAAGACCATGCTGGAGGTGTTGCCGGTCTGCATGCGTTCGCCGTTGAGGTCCAGGCGCAAGTCCAGTGCCTGGGGATCGGGGATTTCGTCGGCGGTGACCAGCCAGGGTCCGACGGGGCCGAAGCCGTCGAGCCCCTTGGACTTGTCCCATTGGGGGCCGCGTTCGAACTGGAACTGGCGCTCCGACAGATCGTTGACCGTGCAGTAGCCGGCGACATGGCGCAGCGCGTCGGCCACGCCGACGTAGCGCGCCGTCTGGCCGATGACCACGCCGAGTTCGACTTCCCAATCCATGCGCGTCGCATGCGGCGGCTGCGCCACGGCGTCGAACGGCCCGCTCAGGCAGGTTGTCCATTTGCCGAACACCACCGGCTCGTCGGGAATCGGCAGCCCGGCTTCGGCGGCGTGGTCGCGATAGTTCAGGCCGATGGCGATGAACTTGCCGATGCCGACGAACGGCACACCCAGGCGCGGCCGTCCGCGCACCAGCGGCAGCGCGGTGGCGTCGACGCGGCGAAGCGCGCGCCGGCCGGCCGAGCCGTAGGCCTGCGGTCCGATGTCGTCGACCACGCCGCGCAGGCTGCGCAGTCGGCCGTCGGCGTCGATCAGTCCCGGCTGCTCGCGGCCGGGGGGGCCATAGCGGACGAATTTCATCGTGCGATCTCCCTGGATTGCGGGGTGGGTGCGATTGGCATTTTTGCAAATTCAGAGGGTAAATCGATGGCGATCTCCGTGATTCCGCACATGGGCATGATTTTCGCTGATAAATTTCGGTTCTGACCCATACGCTGATACGCCGAGCACTGCCGCAATCCATGCCCCGACCGATGGCCTTTTCCGCGACCGCTGCGCGCCGCCTGCCGAGGCTGCACGCGCTGTTCGCGGCGGCGCTGCTGTCGGTGGCGCCGTGCGCGCACGCGCTGATGCTCGGCGACGCGCACGCGCGAGCCGTGCTCGGCAAGCGCATGCAGATGGACGTTCCCGTGCGCCTGGACGGCAGCGAGCCGCTGTCGACCCGCTGCGTGCAGGTGCGGGTGCGGGCAGGCGACTCCGAGGTTCCGCCCGACCAGGTCCGCGTCGGGTTGGCACCGGTGACGGGTGGTGTGCAGCAGGTGTCGGTGACGACGACGGTGCCGTTGCTGGAGCCGTTCGCGACGGTGAAGGTCAACCTGCTGTGCCAGTATCAACGCAGTCGCCAGTACACGCTGCTGGTCAATCCGCCGACGCCCGAGCAACAGCTGCAGCCGGGTGAGACGGCGCCCGTGGTCCAGCTGCCGCGGGCTTCGGCGGCGTCCGCCCCGAGCGCGCCGCCGGCGTCCGTGTCGCAGGACGAGCAGGCGCGGCGCGCCGCGTCCGCACGGGAGGCACGGGAGGCACGGGAGGCACGGGAGGCACGGGAGGCACGGGAGCGCCAGCTGCGCGAGGCGCGGTGGCGGCAGCTGCGCGCC
>JAJZHS010000216.1 GCA_021798395.1 Pseudomonadota bacterium | reverse complement strand
AGGCGCGATGATGCGCATGGAGGACTGAGAACATGGAGCTCTACCTGTTTCTGAAAGTGCTGTGGTGGCTCGTGCTCGGCGTGCTGCTGTGCGGGCTGGCGATCATGGTCGGCATGGACATGGGCGTCGGCACCCTGCTGCGCTTCGTCGGTCGCAGCGACATCGAGCGCCGCGCCTGCCTGAACGCGGTCGGACCGCACTGGGACGGCAACCAGGTCTGGTTCATCCTCGGCGGCGGCGCGATCTTCGCCGCGTTCCCGCTGCTGTACGCGACCGCTTTCTCGGGCCTGTACATCGTCATGCTGCTGCTGCTGTGGACGATGATCGTGAGGCCGCTGGGTTTCGAGTACCGCAGCAAGCTGACGTCGGCGCGCTGGCGCAACGTCTGGGACTGGGCGCTGCTGGTCAGCGGCGCGGTGCCGATGATCATCTACGGCGCTGGGGTCGGCAATATGTTCCTCGGGGTACCGTTCCATTTCGACTGGGACATGCGCTCGTACTACACCGGCAGCTTCATCACCCTGCTGAACCCGTTCGCCGTGCTGTGCGGCCTGCTGTCGCTGTCGCTGTCGGTCTACATGGGCGGGGTGATGCTGATGGGCCGCGCCGGCGGCGAGGTCGTCGGCCGTGCGCGGCGCGCGGCCAGCTGGGCCGCGCCGGCCGCGGTGCTGCTGTTCAGCGCCGGCGGGGTCGGGGTGGCGATGATGCACGGCTACGTCCTCGAGCGGGCGCCCGACGCCGGCGTCGCGCAGAACCCGCTGCAGCAAACGGTGAGCCTGCTGCAGGGGCACTGGCTGGCCAACTTCGACGCCCACCCGGCGCTGTGGGTCCTGCCGGCGCTGGGTTACCTCGGCATGCTGCTGGGCTGGGCGCTGGTGCGCGCCGGGCGCACCACGCTGGCGTGGTGGTCCGGCGCGCTGGCGTGGATCGGCGTCATCGGCACCGCGGGCGTCGCGCTGTTCCCGTTCCTGATGCCGTCGAGTACCAACCCGTCGCAGAGCCTGACCGTCTGGAACTGCGTGTCGAGCCAGACCGACCTGATGTGGTCGACCGGCTTCGCGGCGGTGTTCGTGCCGCTGATCCTCTGGTACACGAGCTGGGCCTTCTGGGTCATGCGCGGCACCGTCGACCGCAACGAGATCGAATCCAGCGACCACGCGTACTGAGCAGCCGGAGAATGTGATGCGAACCCTGATCCAATTCATTGTCTATCTGCTGATCGCGCTGCTGGCCATCGTGCTCGGCGTGATCCTCGGCGACTACGCGCCGTGGTATTTCGCCTGGCTCGTCGGCACCGTGATGCTGGTGCTGGTGTCGGCGGCCGGAGGCGCCTGGCTGGATACGCAGGACGAGGAGGCGGCGCACGCGCGATCGTGAGCGCCCCAGGGCCGACCAGCCGGGCCAGGGCCCGGTTGTTTTTATACCCCCCATAGTTTGCCCTGGATCAACCAAATGCGATGTTCAGGGCGGCATTTTGGCAAATTTGCCAAATGTCAATCCTGAGTTTGTGTTCCGCCCCGAAGATCGGTGTCACAACACTCGTCAGAGGGGAGACAAACCATGGATTTCGCCGCAGCATCCCGAATGCTGCGCCGCAGTCTGGCCGGAGCATTCCTGCTCGGCCTGACGCTGCAGGCGCAGGCAGCAACCCCGGTGCGCACAGCATCGGCGACGCAGTTCGTCGCCGACAACGCACCGTCGACCACCACCTCGCACGTCGTGCCCACGCTGGGCTGGGGCCCGACAGCGCCTGAGGCTCCGCAGGACCACAGCAAGTTCAAGCAACTGCAGGGCCCGTTCACCAGCGGCCCGCAAGTCACCCAGGCGTGCCTGAGCTGCCACACCGACGCGGCCAAGCAGGTCATGGCGACGTCGCACTGGACGTGGAAGGTGTGGGATCCGAAAACCCACCAGATGCTGGGCAAGAACCACGTCTACAACAACTTCTGCGTCAGCCCGATCAGCAACGAACAGTTCTGCACCGTGTGCCACGCCGGCTACGGCAGCACCGATCCGAACACCTTCATTCCGTTCTCGAAGCGCCCCGAGAAGGACGTCGACTGCCTGGTCTGCCACGACCAGACCAAGGATTACCACAAGATGCCGTTCATGGGCGGCAACCCGGCGGTGACCAAGGTGCAGGTGCGCCCGGGCTGTGCCGAGGTCTACGGCACCGACAAGCCCTACGTCGACCCCGAGAACCTGGCCAAGATCGCGCAGCACGTGGGTCTGCCGACCCGCTACACGTGCGGCTCGTGCCACTTCTACGGAGGCGGCGGCAACGGCGTCAAGCACGGTGACATGGACAGCTCGCTGGCCGATCCGGCGCGCGCCGAGGACGTGCACATGGCGACCAAGGGGCTGAATTTCGCGTGCCAGCAATGCCACGTGACGACCAACCACAAGGTGCCCGGTTCGCGCTACCTGATCGACGCCGACCCGAAGGGCGGGCCGTTCATGCCCGGCAGCCAGCACAACCCCGATCCGGCCAGCTGCACCTCGTGCCACGGCCAGGAGCCGCACGTCGGCCACGGCCTCGAGGACCGGGTCGTCGCGGCGACGCTGAACATGCATACCCGCGACATCGCCTGCGAAACCTGCCACATTCCGGAATACGCACGCGGCGGCCTGCCGACCAAGATGCAGTGGAACTACGCCACCGCCGGCAAGCTCAACATCAACGGCGAACCGCTGGTGCTGCTCGACCACAAGGGCTGGAACACCTACTGGGGCGTCAAGGGCAGCTTCAAGTGGGCGACCAACGTCGTTCCCAGCTACGTCTGGTTCAACGGCGTGGAGCGCTGGATGACGATCGGCTCGAAGGTCCAGGACTACATGCACGGCGGCGCGGTGCAGCTCAACCTGCCGCAAGGCTCGCCGACCGACGGCAAGTCGAAGATCTGGCCGTTCAAGATCATGCGCAACAACCAGCCGTACGACACCAAGACCGGAATTCTCGCGGTGTTCCACTCGTTCGGCTTCGACAAGGACGCGTACACCGAAAACTACAAGTGGCAGATCGCGCTGCGCAACGGCATGAAGGCGGCCGGGCTGCCGTACTCGGGCCACTACGCCTTCATCCACACCGACATGTACTGGCCGATCGCGCACATGGTGGCGCCGAAGGAACAGGCGCTGCAGTGCGACCAGTGCCACGCTGCGCAAGGCCGGCTGGAAGCGGTCGACGGCGTGTACATGCCGGAACGCACCCGCGACCACCAACCGTGGCTCGAACGCCTGGGCCTGCTGCTGGCTGCGCTCGCGCTGGCCGGAGTCGTCGTCCACGCCCTGCTGCGCATCGTGCTGCGCCGCCGTTGAAACCGATCGGGAGAACCATTATGAGCGAAGGACGCATCTACCTGTTCAAACGCTTCGAGCGGTTCTGGCACTGGAGCCAGGCGCTGCTCGTCATCACCATGCTGTACACCGGCTTCGCGATCCACGGCTACCTGCCGATGAGCGGCTTCCGCGGCACCCTGCTGCTGCACGAACTCGCCGCCGTGCTGCTCGTCACGCTGTGGGTGTTCGCCATCTTCTGGCACTTCACGACCGGCGAGTGGAAGCAGTACATCCCCAGCACCGACAAGCTGGGGGCGATCGCGCGCTATTACGCCTTCGGCATCTTCCTCGGCGAGGCGCACCCGTACGAGGTCAGCGCGCAGCGCAAGCACAACCCGCTGCAGCGCCTGGCCTACCTCGGCGTCAAGCTGGTGATCAATCCGCTGATCTGGTTCAGCGGAACGCTGCTGCTGCTGTTCGCGTGGAACGCGATCGACGCCATGCCGCTGGGCCTGAGCCTGCGCGGCGCGGCGCTGCTGCACACCGCGGCTGCGTACATGATGCTGATCTTCTTCATCGTGCACGTCTACCTGGCGACCACCGGCCACAAACCGTTGACTTACATCCGGGCCATGATCACCGGCTGGGAAGACATCGAAGACGCCCACCACGGCGCGCAGTCGTGAACGAGGAGACTCTGATGCATCACGCGAAAAACCCCCTCCCGGCCGGCCGCCTGGCCGCGCTGATCGCCGGCGCCGCATTGTTCGTCGCCGCGGTGCCGCCCGCGGCCCAGGCGAAGATGGCGACACCGAGCGCAGGCTCGATCGCCCGCGCCGAAGCGCACATCAACCGCGCGCTCGACGGCGGCGTGCTGAAGACCGTCGACGGCGCCGCGGTGCTCGACTCGGACGTGCTGCTGAAAATCTACGTGTTCGCGTATTCGAAGCAGCCGATCGACTACAGCGCGATTCTGACCGCCGACACCCAGGCGATCGACACGCCCGAGCCGGTGCAGCCGACGGCGTCGCAGAAACAGGAGATCGACCGCCTGCTGCAAGCCGCGCGCGCGCACCCGACGGTGCTGATCCGGGCCCACGAGATCGCGCTGTTCCCGTACGACGCGACCGCCGGCGGCTACAAGATGCAGAACCGCATCTTCGCCAGGCTCGCCGGCAAGGGCTATTTCTTCGACAACTCGCTGTACCACTTCGTCTACGTCAACTTCGAGCCGTTCTCGGTGTTCCGCACCAGCGACCCGGCGACGCGCAAGGCGGTCGACGCGGCGATCGCGGGCTTCGAGCAGTTCAGCCTGGACATCGTCGGCCGTGTCACCGCGGGCGACAAGGATTCGATCTCGATCCAGCCGCTGAGCGCGACCTTGAAGGACAATGTCGGCGGCACGGTGATGCACGAGGGAGGGTCCACCTGAGCGCGGCGCTCGGTTCAACTGCCGCGCCGGGTGCGTGACGGCACCGGAGATGGCTAGGAGAACTGAGCGATGATCGATGTCGATGTGCTGATCGGCGGGGCCGGCCCGGCCGGCCTGTTCATGGCGCGCGCGCTGGCCGGCAG
>JAJZHS010000215.1 GCA_021798395.1 Pseudomonadota bacterium | reverse complement strand
CAGTTCGACAAGGCGGCGCAGATCTTCGAGGCGATGGCCACCGGCCAGACCTTCACCGAGTTCCTGACCCTGCCGCTGTACGAGGAACTGAGCTGACGCCGATGCCCCGGCTCAGCCGCGGGCACGGCGCCGCAACGCGCGGTCGGCCTCGACCGCGGCGGCCACCGGCAGCGTGCGCGCCCGCTGCGCGGCGGCGCGCGCGTGCGCCGCGATCTCAATCGCCGTGGACGAAGACGACATAGGCATTGAACAGGTAGAACAGCAGCAGCCCGACGCTGATCCAACCGACGGTTCGCAGGATCCGGCCCAGCGGTCGGTAGAACAGGCCGATCAGCGCCAGGCTGGTCATCAGCACCGCGCACAGCGCGGTGATTGCGTGCAGCGGCGAGACCGCCGACAGCAGCGGGCCTGGGCGATAGAACAGATCGTCGACGGCGACGATCGCGGCGTTGAACAGATTGCTGCCGAGCAGGTTGCCGACCGCCATGTCGAGCGCGCGCACGCGGATCGCGGCCAGCGTCACGGCGAGCTCGGGCAGCGAGGTCGCGCCGGCGACGAACAGGGTGCCGATGAAGGTCCGGTTCCAGCCCATCGCGTCGGCCAGCGCCGCCGCGGCGTGCGGCAGCCAGGCCCCGGCCAGCGCCACCAGCAGCGCCGCACGGGCGAAGCGGGCCCACGGCGGCGGCGCCGGCGCCGCCGCCTGCTCGTCGTGCGCATAGCGCCACGACATGCGCAGCGCCAGCAGGTACAGCGCCAGCAGCACCGGGCTGTACCAGCCGACGTGGCCAAGCTGCGGCGTGTGCAGCCCGGGCACCTGGGCCAGCAGCAGGTTCAGGCCGATGAAGCCGATCAGCAGCACGCCGAACGCGGCCGACAGCACATGCGACGGACTGGTCGCGCGGTACATCGGCTCGCCGCGCAGCACGAGGTCGGCGACGACCAGGAACACCAGGTTGATCACGCAACTGCCAAGAGCGTCGCCCAGCGCGATGTTCGGCACCGCGGAAACCGACACCGCACTGATTCCGGTCGCCAGCTCGGGCAGCGAGGTCACCGACGCGGTCAGCGCCAGCCCGATCCAGCCTCCGGCCAGACCCAGCGCACGGCCGACGGCCTCGCCGTCGCGGCACAGCAGGTAACCGCCGGCACCGACCAGCAGCGCGCTGGCGGTGAACTGGCCCCAGGCCCACAACAGCTCGCCCATCCCGGATCCGCCGCTCGACTCGCGGCAAGCCCGCCGCCCACCGCCACAGCATCGAGGCTATGCGTTGCGTGCCGCGCGGGCGCGGCCCCATCGACCGCGCTGTTGCGCCAGCCTGGGGTCGCGTGCGTCGGCGACGCCATGGCGCGCGGATGGAACCCAGGCGGAACAAAGCGCGTCCAAGCATCACCGTGTCCACCGACGCTGATGCGTACCAGGAGGTTGCCATGAACCACGCTGCCCTCACCGCCTCGCTCGCGCTCGCCAGCGCGTCGAGCGTTCTCGCCCAACAGCCGGCGCCGATGCCCGATCGATCCACGACCCATCTGGTCAGCCCGCAGGAGGAACTGCTGCTGGTCAACCATGTCTGGACCAGCAATGTCGATCTGATGATCCCGGCCGGCGCGCACGGCGCCGAGGCCAACGCCTTCCACGCCGCGGTGTGCGGGGCATTCGGCGGCCGCGACGTCAGCAACGACGGCCCGGTGGCGTTCTCCTATTCGGCCCACGACGCCATCGTCTGCGCCAGCGACAACGGCAGCCGACCGACGACCTCGGCCTGGCCGGTGGCGCTGGGCCAGTTCGGCGAGCTGTACCTGCCGCGTTCGGCGCTGGAGCCGGAGTCTGCGCCGGCGCGCGCGGCCAGCGCCGCCGCGCTGCAAGGCGTCACCATCGCCACCTCGATGCCGTTCGGGGACGTTCCGGTGAACAGCGCCTACGCGGTGCCGGTGGCGGTCCGCATCGACGGCCTGAGGGTGCCGGCGATCGTCGACATGCAGCTGGCGACCGAGGCGCAGGCGCCGTGCAGCTGGCACAAGCGTGTGGCAGTGGCGCCGCCCGGCGCCACGCTGTGGGCGCTGTCGTTCTGCCAGGCCTGGCTTCTGCGCGGCACCACCAGGGCCACCTTCGACGTCTGCGTCAACGACGCCTGCCGCCACGAGGAGTCGGAGCTGCAGCGCAACTGACGCGTCGTCAATGCCCGCCGCCGAGGTAGGACGCGTGCACCTCGGGGGACGCGAGCAGCTCGGCGGCCGGGCCCTGCAGCACGACGCGGCCGGTCTCCAGCACGTAGCCGCGGTCGGCCAGCTTCAGCGCCATGCGTGCGTTCTGCTCGACCAGCAGAACCGTGACGCCCTGCTCCCGAATGCGTCGCAGGGTGCGGAAAATGTCGCGCACGATGATCGGCGCCAGCCCCAGGCTGGGCTCGTCGAGCAGCAGCAGCTGCGGCCGCGCCATCAGCGCGCGGCCGATGGCCAGCATCTGCTGCTCGCCGCCCGACAGCGTGCCGGCCAGCTGCGCGGCGCGCTCCTTGAGCCGCGGGAACAGCGCGTAGACCTGCTCCTGCGTGTCGCGCGCCTCGGAACCGGCGCGCGTGTAGCCGCCCAGCATCAGATTCTCGGCCACGCTCAGCGTCGGGAACACCCGACGCCCTTCGGGCGCCTGCGACACCCCGGCGCGCACGATGGCGTCGGCCCCGGTGCGCGCGATCGACTTGCCGTGCAGCCGCACGTCGCCGCCGTGCGCGCGCAACAGGCCGCTGATGGTGCGCATCAGCGTGGTCTTGCCTGCGCCGTTGGCCCCCAGCAAGGTGACGATTTCGCCCTGCGCCACGTTCAGGCTCACGCCCTTGAGCGCCTGGATGTGGCCGTAGCGCACGTCCAGCGCTTCGATTTCGAGCAGGTTCATGGCTGGTCTCCCGCAGCGCCGTCGTCGTCATCGTCATCCTTGCCCAGGTAGGCCTCGATGACCTGCGGATGGTTGCGGATGGACTCGGGGTCGCCCTCGGCGATCTTGCGCCCGAAATTGATGCACACGATGTGGTCGGTCACGTTCATCACCACGTTCATGTCGTGCTCGACCAGCAGCACGCTGATGCCCTGCTCGCGCACGCTCAGGATGGTGCGGTTCAGCGCCGCCGATTCCTGGTCGTTGAGGCCGGCCGCGGGTTCGTCGAGGATCAGAAGCTTGGGGCCCGCGATCAGCGCGCGCGCCAGTTCGACGCGGCGCTGCACGCCGTACGACAGCGAGGCGACGTCCTCGTGCGCGACGCCATCGAGCTGCAGCCGCTGCAGCAGTTCCATCGCCTGCGCGCGCAGCGCGACCTCCTCGCGACGCTGCGCCGGCGTGTGCAGCAGGCCCTGCCACCAGTTCTGCTTCGTGCGCAGGTGCAGCCCGGCCAGGACGTTGACCAGCACGCTCTGGCCCTGGAACAGCCGGATGGTCTGGAAGGTGCGGAAAATCCCCGCCTGCGCGATGCGGTACGGCGCCTGCCCGGTGATGTCGCGGCCCTCGAAGGCGATGCGGCCCTCGGTCGGCTTGTACACGCCGGTGATGAGGTTGAACGCGGTCGTCTTGCCGGCGCCGTTGGGTCCGATCAGCCCGACCACCTTGCCGCGACCGACGGCGAACGACAGTTCGGCCACCGCCTGCAGCCCGCCGAAGCGGATTCCGACGCCGTCGAGGCGCAACAGTTCGTCTTGCGCGGGCGCGTTCATGCCTTCTCCTGCACTTGCCGTGCGCGCGGCCAGATGCCTTGCGGGCGCAGCACCATGACGACGACCATCGCGATGCCGAACACGAAATAGCGGTATTGCGCGAAGCCGCGGAACGCCTGCGGCACGACGAACATCAGCGCGGTGCCGAGCAGCACGCCGGGAATCGAGCCCTGGCCGCCGACCAGCACGATGGCGAACAGCGTCACCGACTCGGTGAACACGAACGCCCCGGGACTGACCGCGGCCATCAGCGCGGCGAACAGCGTGCCGCCGAATCCGGCCAGCGCCGCGCCGAGCGCGAACGCCAGCACGCGGTACTTGCGGGTGTCGACGCCCATCGTCGTCGCCGCCAGCTGGTCGTGCTTGATGTAGTACAGCGTTCGTCCCAGGTGCGAGCGGTCGAGGTTGCGGATCAGCACCAGCGCCGCGGCAAACGCGACCCAGTCGAGCCAGAACTGCGCCGCCGCGCTGCCCAGCTGCCAGTGCCACAGCGCCGGAACGCCGATGCCGAAGATGCCGTCGGCGCCACCAGTGATTCCCCACAGGTTGTTGTCCAGCGCCAAGACCAGGATGGAATTGAAGCCGATGGTCGCCACCAGCAGGTAGTCGCCGCGCAGCTTGACGATCGGCGCCGACAGCACCACGCCGACCAGCGCCGCGACCACCACGGCGACCGGCCAGGTGGCCAGGATCGGCCAGTTGAACTGGGTGTTGAGGATCGCCGTGACGTAGGCGCCGATGCCGAAATACACGGCGTGGCCCATGTCGAACATGCCAGCGCGCCCCAGCACGATGTCCTGGCTGAGCGCGACGATGGCGTAGACCGCGAACAGCGAGGCGATGAAGATCCAGGTCTGGTCCAGCACCAGAGGCACGCCCAGCCCCAGCACCCACAGCGCCGGGCCCATCCACGGCTGGCGCAGCTTCCCGAGCGTCTTGTTCATACCTTCTCCGCGACCCTTTCGCCGAGCAGCCCGGTGGGGCGCAGCAGCAGGATGCCGATGAGCAGCGCGAAGGTGATCGCCGCCTGCCACGAACTTGAGATGAATCCGGCGGCGAAGGCGTTGAACAGACCCAGCAGCACGCCGCCGAGCATCGCCCCGGGGATGTTGCCGATGCCGCCGATGATGGCGGCGATGAACGCGTTCAGCCCGTAAGTCCA
>JAJZHS010000214.1 GCA_021798395.1 Pseudomonadota bacterium | reverse complement strand
CGATGTCGTCGACGTGGCCGGTGACCAGGTGCCCGCCGAGCTTGGTCGCCAGAGTCAGCGACTGCTCGAGGTTGACCTCGGCGCCGGCAACGTCGAGGCCGACGGTTCGCGCAAGGCTCTCGGCCGAAACCTCGATGTCGAACCAGCCGTCGCCGAGCGCGACGACGGTCATGCACGCGCCGTTGACGCAGATGCTGTCGCCGTCGGCGACGCCTGCCAGCCAGGCCGCGGCAACCCGCACGCGAACGCGCTTGCCGGCGCCGCTGTCGCCGAGTGGGTCGACCCGCGCGATGTTGCCGACAGCGGTGATGAGTCCGGTGAACATGATGGATGCGATGGAAATATGAGGCTCGATGATGGGACCCGGAACGGGCGAGCGCCGTCCGCTCCGCGCAAGCGCACAGCATAAGCGCGCGGCGCGGGCGCGTGGCCTACACTGCGACCGTCCCCTGTGGCCCGCGGCCGTCGCCCGGCACGGGCGCCCTCGATCCGCACCGAACGCCGCGATGCACCCGCCAGCAGCCGCCAAGCCCGCCCCGACGCCCCCGCAACGCGTCATCGCGTTCGAAGTCCGCGACTACGAATGCGACATGGACCACGTGGTCAACAACGCCGTCTATCTGAACTATCTCGAACACGCGCGGCACAAGCTGCTCGAGTCGAGCGACCTCCAGTTCGGCGAACTGTCGCGACGCGGCATCAGCCTGGTGGTGACCCGCATCGAGATCGATTTCCGGGCGTCGCTGCACAGCGGCGACGCCTTCGTCGTGCACACCGTCCTGCGGCGCAAGGGGAGGCTGAGGCTGCAGTTCGAGCAGCGCATCGTGCGCCGCGGCGACGAACGCCTGATCGCCAACGCCGTGGTGCTGGGCACCGCGCTGAACGCGCAGGGCCGCCCCGAGATTCCCGCCGCGCTCGACGCCGCGCTGGCCCGCCTGGTCGATACTGCAAACACGGCGCCCGCCGCCTGACACGATCGGGCCTCGACCGCCTGGGCCTGCAGCCACCAGCCGAGGCACAATAGCGCTCGGGCGACTGCGCCCGTGACCCCAGGACTGTGCATGGACCAGAATTTTTCGATCGTTTCCCTCGTGCTCGGCGCCAGCAACGTGGTGCAGGTCGTGCTTGCGCTGCTGCTCGCGGTGTCGCTGGCGAGCTGGACGGTGATCTTCCGCAAATATTTCGGAATCAAGGCCGCACGCGTCAAGACCGACGAGTTCGAACAGGAATTCTGGTCCGGGACCAGCCTGACCGAGCTGTACCAGGCGGCGCTGGCCAATGCGCGGCACGGAAGTCCGCTGCAACGCATCTTCGCCTCGGGAATGCGCGAATTCCTCAAACTGCGCGAGCGGCGCATGGAGGCCAGCGACCTGGTCGACGGCGCGCGGCGGGCGATGCGCGCCGCTTTGCAGCGCGAAATGGACGTCATCGAGTCGAATCTGTCGTTTCTCGCCTCGGTGGCGTCGGTGTCGCCGTACGTCGGCCTGTTCGGAACCGTCTGGGGCATCATGCACGCCTTCGTCGGGCTGTCGAACCTGCAGCAAGTCACGCTGGCCACCGTCGCGCCGGGAATCGCCGAAGCCCTGGTCGCCACCGCGATCGGCCTGTTCGCCGCGATTCCGGCGGTGATCGCGTACAACTTCTTCGCCCGCGACATCGACCGCCTCGCGATCCGCTTCGACGCCTTCATGGAAGAGTTCTCCAACATCCTGCACCGGCAGGTCGCGCCGCACGCCGCGGCCGCGCGCGGGCACGACACCGGGGTGCATTGAGCATGGGCGCGCTGCAGCAACGCGGCGGGCGCCGGCGCGCGCTGGCCGAGATCAACGTGGTGCCGTACATCGACGTGATGCTGGTGCTGCTGATCATCTTCATGGTCACCGCGCCGCTGATCACGCCCAGCGTGGTCAAGCTGCCCAGCGTCGGCCAGGCCTCGCGCGCGCCCGACACGGTGGTCGAGGTCGACATCAAGACCGACCAGACGATGTCGGTGCGGCTGCGCGACCCGACGGCCAAGCCGGGCACCGCCGGGCTGACCGAGCAGACCGTGGCGCTGCCGCAGCTGTTGCAGACCGTCGGCGCGCTGGCGCAGCAGGCCGGCAGTCAGGCGCAGACGATGCCGGTGCTGATCGCCGCCGACCGCAACGTCAAGTACGACGCCGTGATGCAGGTGCTCAACCGCCTCAAGGCCGGCGGGGTGGAACGCGTCGGCCTGGCCGTGCAGGCCACCGGCAAGCGCTGAGACCGCGGCACTCGAGCGATGGACGCATCGGACAAGCTTCGCCCGCCGCGCGAACGCGGGCTGTCGCGCGCGCTGGTGCTCGCACTGCTCGTGCACCTGCTGCTGATCGCGCTGATCACGGCCGGCGTGCACTGGCGCAGCCACGAGCCCGAGGCCGTGGAGGCCGAGCTGTGGGCGCCGACCGCGCACCTGGCTGCGCCGCCGGCGCCGAAGCCGGAGCCGCGTCCGGCGCCGACGCTGAAACCGGTGCTGCGCGTGCAGCCGGCGCCACCACCGCCGCCACCGCCGAAGGTCGCTCCGCAACCCGAACCCGACAACGCGCAGATCGCGCTGCAGCGCAAGAAACTCGCCGAGAAGGATTTGCGCGCGCAACAACTGGCGCAGCGTGCGCGCGCCGAGCAGGCCAGGGAACGCGCCGAGCAGGAACAGCGCGCGCAACAGGCCAAACTCGCCGCGCAGAAAAAGCTCGAGCAGCAGCAACGCGCCGAGCAGGAAAAGCTGGCCGAGCAGAAAAAACTCGAAGAGCAAAAGCGTGCGGAGCAGAAAAAGCTCGAGGCGCGCAAGCTCGCCGAGCAGAAGCGGCGCGACGCGCAAATCGCGCGCGAACAGAAAGCGGCGCGCCAGGCGTACATCAAGGACATGATGGCGCAAGCCGGCAACGGCCCGGCGGGCAGCACCGGCAACGCGGCGCGCAGTTCCGGCCCCTCGGGCGGCTACAGCGCGCGCCTGGCGACGCTGGTGCGCGAAAACACGGTCTACCCGCAGATCGCTCAGGTCCAGGGCGACCCGCAAGTCCTGCTGACGGTCACTCTGGACACCAACAACGGGCACATCATCAGCGTGCGCATCAAGCGCTCCAGCGGCGTGCCGAGCTGGGACGAGGCAGCCAAGCGCGCGGTCGAGCGCGTCGGCCGCTTCCCGTCGGACCACGGCCAGTGGTACTCGCCGATGGACGTGCAAGCCGGGCCGCGCGACCGCAACTGAGGCTCGGTCGGGCCGGCACGCGCGCCGGCACCGGTTCAGCGCTGGGCCGCGCCCCGCGCGTCGCCGGAGTCGTAGACCACCTGCACCTGGCCCTCGTGCGCCAGTTCGCGCAGCGCAGCCAGGGTGTCGTCTCCGGGGCGCAGACGCATGCGCTCCAGGCGCAGCGTGGCCTGCGCGCCGCCGCGCGCGAGTTCGATGTCCAGGGGGAGTCCCCCGGCGGCGTCGGCGGCGTGGTTGCGCGCCACCTCGAGCAGCGGCGACGCGTCGGGAAGCCCGTTGATGCGCACCCGGATGCGCCGCCCCAGCCGCGCGCGGGTCTGCTCGAGGGTCCAGACGGCGTCGACGTTGAAACGCAGCCCGCCGCTGAAACGATCGGCCTGCGCCCGCCCCTGCATGACCAGCAGCTCGTCGTCGCTGAGCAGCGCGCGCACGGTGTCGAGCAGACGCTCGTTGACCACCGTCTCCAGCGTTCCCGAACGGTCCTCCAGGGTGACGATGGCGACACGGCCGCGCTGACCCTGCACGATGCGCACCGCGGCGACGATGCCGGCGATGAGCTGCGGCTCGCGCGATTCGGCGAGGTCGGCCAGCGCGCGCGGCGCGAAGCGGCGCACCTCGCCCGCATGGGCGTCGAACAGGTGGCCGCTGAGCACGAATCCGATCGCCAGTTTCTCCTCGGCAAGGCGCCGGCGCAAATCCCACGGCGCCTGCTCGTCGAGCTGCGGCGCGTGCGCCCCGGGCGCGTCGGTCAACGTGTCGAACAAGCCGCTCTGACCAGCGTGTTCGGCGCATTGCGCGGCGTGCTCGACGGCCGCGCCGACTCCGGCCAGCAGCGTGGCGCGGTTCGGGTCGACACTGTCGAACGCGCCGCCGCGCACCAACGCCTCGAGCACCCGGCGGTTGATTCGCGTGCGGTCGACGCGCGCGGCGAAGTCCATCAGCGAGGTGAACGCCCCGTCGGCGTCGCGCGCTTCGACGATGGCCTCGATCGCCGCGCGCCCGGTGCCCTTGATCGCGCCCAGCGCGTAGCGGATGGTGTGCGCGTCGATCGGATCGAAGCGCCAGCTGCCGTGGTTGACGTCGGGCGGCAGCACCTTCAGCCCCATCGCGCGGGCGTCGTCGACCAGCACCTTGAGCTTGTCGGTGTCGTCGAGCGCGATGCTCATGTTGGCCGCCATGAACTCGGCCGGGTAATGCGCCTTCAGCCACGCTGTCTGCACCGCCAGCAGCGCGTACGCGGCGGCGTGCGACTTGTTGAAGCCGTAGCCGGCGAACTTCTCCATCAAGTCGAAGATTTCATTCGCCTTGGCCGCGTCGATGCCGTTCTTTGCTGCGCCCTCGGCGAAGATGCCGCGGTGCTTGGCCATTTCCTCGGGCTTTTTCTTGCCCATCGCACGGCGCAGCAGGTCGGCGCCGCCCAGCGAGTAGCCGCCGATGACTTGCGCCACCTGCATGACCTGCTCCTGGTAGACCATGATGCCGTAGGTCTCGCGCAGCACCGCTTCCATGCGCGGGTCCGGGTACTCGATCTTCTCGCTGCCGTCCTTGCGTTGGCAGAAGCTCGGGATCAGGTCCATCGGCCCCGGCCGGTACAGCGCGACCAGCGCGATGATGTCCTCGAAACGGTCGGGCCTGGCCTC
>JAJZHS010000213.1 GCA_021798395.1 Pseudomonadota bacterium | reverse complement strand
GCAGCAGGCGCTCGAAGCCGCGCGAGGCGCGCGCCTGCACGCGCGCGGCGTGCACCCGGGCGTCGCGCACGTCGAGCGCGAGGTCGAGTTCGCCTTCGACGCGGTTGAACGGCCCGACGACCCGCCAGCTCATCGCTTGGTCGACTTGGGCCGCACGATCACGCGTTCGGCGCGCGCGTTGCGCCGCAGGCGCTCGGGCGTGGCAGCCTTGGACAGCGAGGCCAGCGCGACGAACCAGGCCTTGGGCATGTCGCTGGGCAGGCTGGTCGGGATGCCGGCGATCTTCTGCGTCTGGCCGAACGCGTGGTTGGGGCGCTCGAACCCGGGGGACGTGCAGTTGATGCAGGGAAAACCGCCCTTCAGGCACGAGCCCGCTCCGTTCCAGACGCGCAGATTGCAGTCGCCGCGGGCCTGCGTCCCCAGGCAGCCCAGATGCTCCATCAGGCAGCCGAGCTCGTCCAGCCGTTCGGCGCTGGCCTTGAATTCGTAGAACTCGTTGCGCGCGCAGCCGTGGTGCACCAGGTGGTCGGTGAGCGCGCGCGGGCGCGCCAGCTCGTCCAGGTCGGACGCTTCGAGCGCGCCCTGCGCCAGCCGCGCCAGCGTCTCGGTGATCCAGCCCGGGTGCGGCGGACAGCCGGCGACGTTGACCACCGGAAGCGCGCCCGCCGAGACCCAGTCGGCGTCGAGCAGCGTGCGTCCGTCGCCGCGCTGCTGCAGCGCCACCGTGTCGGGCCGCCCGAGCGCGGCCACGCCGCCGAACGCCGAGCAGCTGCCCACGGCGACGACGAAGCGCGCCCGCGCCGCCAGCGGCGCCACCCAGTACGCCATGCTGCGCGGGTCGCCTGCGGCGGCGTCGACCGAGCCCTCGACGCACAGGATGTCGAGCGCGCGACGGCCGCTCGCCAGCTCGTCCATCAGGGCCGTCCAGTCCTGTCCGGTCTGCTCGCCGAACGAGGGGTGCCAGAGCAGGTCGATTCCGGCCCAGTCCAGCGCGCTGAGCACGTCGGGCGACTCCGCGCCCATCAGCGCCATGGTGCAGCCGCCGCAGGCGTTGCCCTGCAGCCACACGAGGCTGCGGCGGGCGTCAGACATGGCCGACGCGCTGCGGCAGGTTCAGCGTGAACTCGGCGCCGCCCTGCGGATGGTTGCGCGCCTGCAGGCTGCCGCCGCACTGCTCGGTCGCCAGCCCATAGCTGACGTACAGCCCCAGGCCGGTTCCCTTGCCGACTTCCTCGGTCGTGAAAAAGGGGTCGAAGATGCGGATGAGGTCGGCCTCGGCGATTCCCGGACCGTGGTCGCGCACGCACACGCACGCGCCGCCGCCGTCGGCCTGCGCGCTGATCTCCAGGTGCGCGTCGTCGATCCCGTCCATCGCGTCGACCGCGTTCTGGATCAGGTTGATGAGGATCTGCTGCAAGTGGCCCTCGTAGTTCCAGACCTCGAGCGCGTCGTCGAGCGCCAGGCTCACGCGCGGCTTGCGCCGCAGGCCGCGCTCGACCCAACTCAGCGACGAACGCACGACCTTGCCCAGCGCGACCGCGTCCGCCGACTGGCGTTGCGGCGTGGCGTAGCGGCGCAGGTTCTGCACGATTTCGCTGACCCGCTGCGCGCCTTCCAGCGAGCCGTCGATCAGCGGATCGAGGTCGGCCAGCGTTTCGTCGATGCGCAGCGTGTGCCGCGCCTGCGCCAGCGCGGCGGAGTCGGCTCCGGAATGCAGCGCGTTCAGATACGTCTGCAGGCGCGTTCCGTAGCGGCGCAGGCTGTGCATGTTCGCGAACACGAAGCTGATCGGGTTGTTCAGCTCGTGCGCGACCCCGGCGACCAGCCGGCCCAGCGACGCCATCTTCTCCGACTGCAGCAGTTGCTGCTGCGCGGTCTTGAGCTTGTCGTGCGCGTCGCGCAGCGCGCTGTACGCCTGCCGCAGTTCGCCGAGCGGGCGCCCGGTGATCACCACGCCCGACAGCGTGCCGTCGGAGTCCAGGCGCGCGGTGCAGTTCAGCGCGATCGGTACCGCGACGCCGGCGTCGGTGACGAGCTCGAGTTCGCAGTCGAGGATCGCGGCGTGGCGCACCGCCAGCGGCAGTCCCGTGGCCACGTCGATGGAGGCCGAGCCGAACAGATCGGCCAGGCGGCGACCGATCAAGGCCTCGCGGGTGGTGCCGAGCAAACGCAGCAGCGCGTTGTTGACCTGCTGGATGCGGCCGTCGACTCCGGCCACCAGCAGCACGTCGGACATCGCCGACAGCACACTTTCGATGAAGCGTTGCGCGTCTTCGAGCGCGACGTTCTTGTCTTCCAGGTCGACCTGATAGCGCACCAGGTCGGCATAGACTTCGTCCATGCGCTGGATCACGTCGATCCACGCGTCCTCGCTCAGCGCGAGCTGGACGGGCACCGGCAATTGCCGCGGCGGCTGCGCGCGGCCTGCCGATCCGGAGTGCTCGAAGTCCACCATGACGACTGTGTCGACGCGTTCGTTTCGTCGGGATCGGGTGACGTTTTCCCGTGTGCATTGTGCCGCAAAATCGGCCCGGTCGCGCGTGCGCGCGGCGCGCGCCGCGGCGAACTGGAAGACCTCCTTGCACAAGGTGGTTAACATCTGACCAATCGTTCGCCGTCGGTTGCCGCGCCGTTCCCCGGGCGGCGTGCATGCCGCGGGCTGGCACGCGCCTTGCGTCATCCTCTGGTCAAAAAAAGTCCACGGGTGGCCGAACGTCGCGTCGCGCAACCCGACCCGTACAGGAGACAGCGGCCGTGCACGAAATGTCCTTGGCCGAAGGCATCGTCGACATCATCGAGGAGGAGGCGCTCCGGCGCGGCTTCGCCCGCGTGCTGCAGGTGCGCGTGGCGGTGGGCGAACTCGGCGGCGTCGAGCCCGATGCCCTGCAATTCTGCTTCGACGCGGTGTGCCGCGGAACGCTCGCCGAAGGCGCCAGGCTGTGCATCGAACGTGTCGGCGGGCAGGCCTGGTGCATGGACTGCGCGCGCGCCGTCGCGCTGCACGAGCGCTTCGGCGCATGTCCCGAATGCGGCGGTTTTAAGTTACAAATGCAAGCTGGAGACGAATTGCGCTTGCTCGACCTGGAGGTGCAGTGATGTGCAGCGTATGCGGTTGCGCGGCCGATTCCGCGCGCATCGACGCGCCCGGGGAAGCGCCCGGCCAGACCGGCGCGCACCACCACGACCACCACGACCACCACGACCGCCACGACCACCACGACCACGACCACGACCACGACCACGACCACGACCACGGCGGCGACGCGCTGGCGCTGGGCGGCGTGCACGCGCCGGGCGTGCGCGCCGAACGCATGGTCAGCATCGAACGCGACATCCTGTCGAAGAACAACGCCTACGCAGCGGCCAACCGCGCCCGCCTGCGCGCGGCCGGGGTGTTCGCGTTGAACCTGGTGTCGAGCCCGGGATCGGGCAAGACCACCTTGCTCGTACGGACCATCGAGGCCTTGCGCGACCGCCTGCCGATCGCAGTGATCGAAGGCGACCAGCAGACGAGCAACGACGCGCAGCGCATCCGCGCAACGGGCGCGCCGGCGCTGCAGATCAACACCGGGCGCGGCTGCCACCTCGACGCGCACATGATCGCGCACGCGCTGGACCGGGTTCCGCTGGCGCGCGGCGGGGTGCTGTTCATCGAGAACGTCGGCAACCTGGTGTGCCCGGCGTCGTTCGACCTGGGCGAGGCGCACAAGGTCGCCGTGCTGTCGACCACAGAAGGCGAGGACAAGCCGCTCAAGTACCCGGACATGTTCGCCGCCGCCGACTTGATGCTGCTGAACAAGTCCGACTTGCTCCCGCACCTGGATTTCGACTCCGCGGCGTGCGTGGTCAACGCGTTGCGCGTCAATCCGCGGCTGCAGACCATGACGGTGTCGGCGCGCAGCGGTGAAGGCATGCAGCTGTTCTACGACTGGATCCTGGCGCGCGCCAGCGCGGCCGCCGCGGCGTGAGCACGGTGCACGATTCCCGGCGCATCCGGCTGCGCGTGCGCGGCACCGTGCAGGGGGTCGGCTTCCGCCCCTTCGTGCACCAGCTCGCCGCCGCGCTGCGGCTCGACGGTTTCGTGCGCAACGACGGCCACGGCGTGCTGATCGAGGCGCAGGGCGCGCAGCTCGACGCCTTCGTCGACGCGCTGCGCGCGCACGCGCCGCCTCTGGCGCGCATCGACGCCGTCGACATCGAGGACGTCGCCGCCGAGGACGCGGCAGGATTCGCCATCCTGCACAGTGCGGCGGGCGCTGCGCGCACGCGCATTCCGCCGGACGTGGCCACCTGCGACGCCTGCCTGGCCGAAGCCGCCGATCCGTCGAGCCGCTTCTACCGCTACCCCTTCGTCAGCTGTACGCACTGCGGGCCGCGCTACACCATCACGCGGCACTTGCCGTACGACCGCGCGCAGACGTCGATGGCGCCGTTCGGACTGTGCGCCGCATGCCGCGCCGACTACACCGATCCGCGCTCGCGCCGCTACCACGCCGAAGCGCTGGCGTGCCCGCGCTGCGGGCCGCGGCTGAGCCACTCGATCGAGCAGATTCTCGCCGCGTTGCGTGCCGGGTCGATCGTCGCGCTGAAGGGCCTGGGCGGATTCCAGCTGCTGTGCGATGCGCGCGACGACGCCGCGGTGCGCGCCTTGCGCGCGCGCAAGGCGCGCGCGCACAAGCCGTTCGCGGTCATGGTCGGCTCGGCGGACGCTGCCGCCGGGCTGGCATCGCGCCCGCTCGATGCGCTGGAGCTCGACCTTCTGCGCGCGCGTGCGCGCCCCATCGTGCTGCTGCCGTACGCCGGCACGCTGGCGCCGGCCATCGCGCCGGGGCTGGCGCACCTGGGCGTGATGCTTCCGTGCAGCGCGCTGCACCATCTGCTGTTCGTCGACGACCCGACGCTGGCGTTGGTGGCGACCAGCGCCAATCCGGG
>JAJZHS010000212.1:1076-4939 GCA_021798395.1 Pseudomonadota bacterium | reverse complement strand
ATTTCCTGCGCGACGCGGCGGTGATCGACGCGCTGGTCGCAGCGATCGATCCGCGCCCCGGGCAGAACCTGGTCGAGATCGGCCCCGGGCTCGGCGCGTTGAGCCTGCCGCTGCTGCAACGCGCGCGGCGTCTGACCGTGGTCGAGCTCGACCGCGACCTCGCCGCGCGCTGGCGCGCGCGCGAGGACGTCACGGTGCTCGAAGGCGACGCGCTGCGCGTGGATTTCGCGGCGCTGGGGACCTGCCTGCGCCTGGTCGGCAACCTGCCCTACAACGTGTCCACGCCGCTTCTGCTTCATCTGGTCGACGCCGCGGACAGCGTCGTCGACCAGCATTTCATGTTGCAGAAGGAAGTCGTCGACCGCATGACCGCGCCTCCGGCCTGCGCCGCGTACGGGCGGCTGTCGGTGCTGCTGCAGTGGCGCTATGCGCTGGACGCGCTGTTCGACGTTCCGCCGCAGGCGTTCTCGCCGCCGCCGCGGGTGGTGTCCGCGGTGGTGCGGATGCGGCCGCGCCCGGCGCAGCAGCTGCGCGCGGTCGACCCCGTGCTGCTCGGGCAGCTCACCGCGGCGGCGTTTTCCCAACGCCGCAAACTGCTGCGCCACGCGCTGGGGCCGTGGCTGCAGGCGCGCGGCTACGCCGGCGACTTCGACCTGCAGCGCCGCGCCGAGGAAGTCGGCGTCGACGCGTACGTGGAACTGGCGCGCGCCCTGCGCTGACGCGCGGGCCGCGCGGCGCTCAGGCGGCCTCGGCCAGCCACGCCCCGTACCACGGCGCGCAGCGCACGCGCTGATTGCCGCCGAACCGCATCAACCCCGGTACTGCTTCGCCCCGCATCGCCTCCCGGGCAGGCGTGCGGGTCACAGAAAAGAATAGAAAACCCTGAATTCGACTCCGTGCTCGTACCAGAAATCGGCGGCGTCGCGAAACACGTCGAGCAGGGTTTCGCGCACCTCCTTGTCGAAGCGCTGGGTCACCGGAAGCTGTTCGAGCACGATGACGAAACCCGGCTGCGGACCCGCCGACGCGATCATGTCGGTCAGGCAGTCGCGCAGCGCGTCGAAATTCTTGCCGAAATGCTTCGGCACCAGGAAGCTGCGCGCGATGGTCTCGAGCACCTCCTGCTTGGTCGTCGCCTCGGCCAGGTTGGCGTAGAGGAAATGCTGCTGCGCGTCTTGCGCCGCAGCCAGCAGCGCCGGCACGCGAAAAGCGCGAATCGACTGGACAATGTTCGGCCGCAACGAGTCGAGGTTGACGCCGCCCTCTGCCTCACTGATCGATGGCGTTGAAACTTGCGTAGTGATCATCGGTGTAATAGCAAGGATCGGGGCGCCATCTCGGCCCCCCGCGGACAATGGGTCGTGCGCCCACGGCGGCATTCGCCCGGTGGCGGCAAGGTACGACACTCGGGGTCATCGCCGCGCCGACGCCGCGGCATCGTCCCGGTCGGCGCCGCGCCGTGTCCGCCGGGCAGCCATGGCTTGTGCTGTTGTTGTTCGATGCGCACGGCGAACCGGTACACGGATACGGATCTCTCGAGGAAACGCAGGGCCTTCGCCAGTTCCCACGGCATCCCAGCGCCCGCGCGGGAATGCGACAGCCGCTGGAGGCGATCAGTTGGACTCAGCGCCTGGACACACCGCGCACTTTGCTGCGGCGCGCCAAAGCGTTAGGGTATTGGAAAACGGCCCCGAAAGCAAGTTTTCCGCCTATTTTTTGGGCAACAGCAGTCCATGAAGTGAGCGGGCACTTCGCGAATATGGCGCGCTTTGAATACATCGGCGGCTTCCTCCGGCCCAAGGGGCCGACGCGCGATCCGGCAGCCGCGACGCCCCCGGCTCAGCGCGCCGCGTTCGCGTCCATCACCGTCAGCGCCGTCATGTTGACAATGCGGCGCACGGTGCTCGACGCGGTCAGGATCGTCACCGGCCTGGCCGCGCCGAGCAGGATCGGCCCGATCGCGACGTTGTTGCTGGCCGCCGTCTTCAGCAGGTTGTACGCGATGTTGGCGGCGTCCAGGTTCGGGAACACAAGCAGGTTGGCCTCGCCGACCAGGGTGTTCTGCGGCATCAGGCTGGCGCGCAACTGCGGGTCGAACGCGCAGTCGCCGTGCATCTCACCCTCGACCTCGAGTTCGGGCGCGCGCGCGTGCAGCAGTTCCAGCGCCTCGCGCATCTTCAGCGCGCTGGGCGCGTTGCTCGAACCGAAGTTCGAATGCGACAGCAGCGCGACTTTCGGCACCAGTCCGAGCCGGCGCATCTCCTCGGCGGCCATCAAGGTGATTTCGGCGACTTCCTCGGCGGTCGGATCGAGGTTGACGTGGGTGTCGACGAGCATGATCTGGCGCCCGGGAAGCAGCAGCCCGTTCATCGCCGCGTAGACCCTCGCCCCCGGGCGGCGCCCGATGACCAGGTCGATGTAGTGCAGGTGCAGGTGGGTGTTGCCCCAGGTGCCGCAGATCAGGCCGTCGGCTTCGCCCTTGTGCACCATCATGCTCGAGATCAGCGTCAGGCGCCGGCGCATTTCGATTTTCGCGAACGTCGGCGTGATGCCCTTGCGCCCGGCCAGCTGCTGGAAGGTCTGCCAGTAGTCGCGGTAGCGCACGTCGTGGTCGGTGTTGACCACCTCGTAGTCGTGCCCCTCGCGCAGCCGCAGCCCGAAGCGTTCGATGCGCTGCGCGATCACCGCCGGTCGGCCGACCAGGATCGGCCGCGCCAGCTGCTCATCGACGACGACGCGCACCGCGCGCAGCACCCGTTCGTCCTCGCCCTCGGCGTAGACGATGCGCTTGCGCGCGGCGTGGCGCGCGATCGAGAACACGGGGCGCATCATCGCCCCGGACTGGTAGACGAACTGCTGCAGCTGCTCGCGGTACGCGTCCAGGTCGGCGATCGGACGCGTCGCCACGCCTTCGTCGGCGGCGGCACGCGCCACCGCCGGCGCGATGTGCAGGATCAGCCGCGGGTCGAACGGTTTGGGGATCAGGTACTCCGGGCCGAACGCCAGCTCCTGCCCGCCGTACGCCGCGGCGACCACGTCGCTCTGCTCGATCTGCGCCAACTCGGCGATCGCGCGCACGGTGGCGATCTCCATCCCGGTGGTGATGGTCGTCGCGCCACAGTCGAGCGCGCCGCGGAAGATGTACGGAAAACACAGGACGTTGTTGACCTGGTTCGGATAGTCCGAGCGCCCGGTGGCGATGACCGCGTCGTCGCGCACCGCCTTGACCTCCTCGGGCAGGATCTCGGGAGTCGGGTTGGCAAGCGCCAGGATCAGCGGCCGCGGCGCCATGCGCGCCACCATCTCGCCCTTGAGCACGCCGCCGGCGGACAGACCGAGGAAGATGTCGGCGTCGCCGACGACGTCGGCCAGCGTCCGCGCCTCGGTGGCCTGCGCGTAGCGCGCCTTGTCGGGGTCCATCAGTTCGGTGCGGCCGGCGTAGACCACGCCGGCCAGGTCGGCGACCCAGATGTGCGCGCGCGGCAGCCCGATCTCCTCGAGCAGCCGCAGGCACGCCAGCGCCGCGGCGCCGGCGCCCGAGCACACCAGCTTGACCTGGGCGATGTCCTTGCCGACGACCTTGAGGCCGTTGAGCACCGCGGCGCTGACGATGATCGCGGTGCCGTGCTGGTCGTCGTGGAACACCGGAATGCGCATGCGCGCGCGCAGTTCGCGCTCGACGCGGAAGCATTCGGGCGCCTTGATGTCCTCCAGGTTGATGCCGCCGAAGGTCGGCTCCAGCGCGGCGACGATCTCGATCAGCCGCGCCGGGTCCTTTTCGCGCACCTCGATGTCGAACACATCGATGTTGGCGAACTTCTTGAACAGCACCGCCTTGCCTTCCATCACCGGCTTGGCCGCCA
>JAJZHS010000212.1:0-1066 GCA_021798395.1 Pseudomonadota bacterium | reverse complement strand
AAAAAAATAAAAATTCAATTAACCGCGGTGCCGTTGGTGACCACGCCGACGAGGTTGCTGCGCGCCGTGAACCGCGCCGCGTTCGACGGGTCGGCGACGATGTCCTCGCACGCCGCGGCGACGCCCGGCGAGTAGGCCAGCGCCAGGTCGCGCTGGTTGCTCAGCTGCTTGGTCGGGGCCACGCTGATCTTGCCGGGCTGCGGGAATTCGTGGTACTCGAGCGCAGCGCGGCGCAGCTCGGCCTTGGCGTCGGGGGTCGACATGGTGGTCTCCGAGGAACCTGGGTTTGTTCTGGCAATACGCAGCCGCGTCGCATCGGGCGCGGGAGAAAGGATTCTAGGCCGACGCCCTTCCGGCGCGTACCGCGCGACAATAGCCCTATGAGCGACCAACCCGGCGAGTTCGAACTGATCGCGCGCTGTTTCACGCGCGCGCCGCGCCGCGCCGTGCTCGGCGTCGGCGACGATTGCGCGCTGCTCGCGCCGCAGCCGGGCATGCAGTGGGCGGTGACCACCGACATGCTCGTCGAAGGGCGGCATTTCTTCGCCGGAACCGACCCCGAGGCGCTCGGCCACAAGGCGCTCGCGGTGAACCTGTCGGACCTGGCGGCCATGGGCGCGAAGCCCGGCGCGATGCTGCTCGCGCTGGCGCTGCCCGAGTCCGACCCGGGCTGGCTGGACGCGTTCAGCCGCGGCATGCTCGCGCTGGCCGACGCGCACGGCGTCGATCTGGTCGGCGGCGACACCACGCGCGGCCCGCGCACCATCTGCATCACGGCGATCGGCGAGGTCGCTCCCGGGCAGGCGCTGCGCCGCGACGCGGCGCGCCCGGGCGACGCGCTGTGGGTGTCGGGCAGCCCGGGCGACGCGCGGCTGGCGCTGGGCCACCTGCGCGGCGAATGGCGGGTGCCTGAGTTCGGCTCCGCGCTGCGCGCGAGGCTCGAACGGCCGAGCCCGCGCGTCGCGCTGGGGCTGGCGCTGCGCGGCGTCGCCCACGCCGCGATCGACGTCTCCGACGGCCTGGTCGGCGACCTCGGGCACGTGCTGCGCGCCAGCCGCGTCGGCGC
>JAJZHS010000211.1 GCA_021798395.1 Pseudomonadota bacterium | reverse complement strand
CCGAAGACGACCGCCAATTTTCTGGATTACGTGCGCAAGGGTCATTTCGACGGCACGATCTTCCACCGCGTGATCGACGGCTTCATGATCCAGGGCGGAGGCTTCACGCCCGGAATGACGCAGAAGCCGACCGGCGCGCCGATCGAGAACGAAGCGAACAACGGGCTGAAGAACGCGCGCTACACCATCGCGATGGCGCGCACCAACGACCCGCACTCGGCGACTGCGCAATTCTTCATCAACGTCGCCGACAACGCCTTCCTCGACCACAGCGCGCCGACGGCGCAGGGCTGGGGCTACGCGGTGTT
Organism: Pseudomonadota bacterium; assembly: GCA_021798395.1. Lineage (GTDB taxonomy): Bacteria > Pseudomonadota > Gammaproteobacteria > Burkholderiales > Burkholderiaceae_C > Thiomonas_A. The sequence continues at coordinate 4,647 of JAJZHS010000211.1, read as the reverse complement.
CGGGCGCGTCGTCGCCGGCGAGGACGTGGTCGACGCCATCAAGGGCGTGCGAACCGGCAGCAAAGGCTTTCACCAGGACGTCCCGGTCGAGGACGTGGTGATCGACAAGGCCGTTGAAGTCTGACGCGCTGAGCGCGCCGCCGCGCTGGCGGCGGCTGGCCTTCGTCTCCGACCTCCACCTGGGCGCCGACGCGCCGCGCACCACGGCCGCCTTCGTCGACTGGCTCGGCGGCGACGCGCGCCGCGCCGACGCCGTATTCGTTCTCGGCGACCTGTTCGAATCGTGGGTCGGCGACGACCAGCTCGCGGTCGACGCCGCGGCCGCAGCCGTGTGCGACGCGCTGCGCGGCTACGCCGCCGGCGGCGGGCAGCTCGCGCTGCAGCGCGGCAACCGGGATTTCCTGCTCGGCGACGCGTTCGCCGCGCGCTGCGGCGCGCGCCTCATCGACGATCCGTGCCTGCTCGACTGCGGCGCGCAGCGCGTGCTGCTGACCCACGGCGACGCGCTGTGCCTGGACGACCACGCTTACCTGCAGTGGCGCGCGCAATGCCGTGCGCCGCACTGGCAGGCGGCGTTCGTCGCACAGCCCTTGCCGGCACGGCTGGCGCAGGCCGGCGCCGCGCGCCAGGCCAGCCGCGACGCGCACGCAGCGCGCACGGTGTGGGCCGATGCCGACGCCGGCGAGGCGCTGCGCTGGCTGCGCGCCTGCGGCGCGCCGTGGATGATCCACGGCCACACCCATCGGCCGCGCAGCCATTGGCGCGACGGCACGCTGCGCGAAGTGCTCAGCGACTGGGATCTCGACCACGCCGCGCGGGCGCAGGTGCTATGGCTTCTGCGCGACGCCGGAGGCAGCGTCGCCGTGCGCCGCGCCGCGCCGCAGCCGGCTACTTGTTGACCAGCTTCTCGAGACGATCGCGGTCGAAATGCTCGGTGCGCAGGGCCTCCGCCGGGGCGGCCTGCTCCGGGCAGACACCGCGCTGCTCGAGTTCGCGCCACAACAGCGCGACCTGATGCTCGAGCTGCGCGGCGTGGTCGATCAGTCCGAGTACGGCCTTGTTCAGCGGGTCGTCTCCGTTTTGCGTCACCGCGTAGGCCGAGAATCCCATCCGCGCCGCGGCCGCCTCGCGCTGCTGCTCGGCGCTCTTGTCGATCACCCGCGCCGGGTTGCCGACCGCGGTGGCGCCGGCAGGAACGGCCTTGACGACCACCGCGTTGGAGCCGATGCGCGCGCCGCGCCCGACCGTGAAGCCGCCGAGCACCTTGGCGCCGGCGCCGACGACGACCCCGGATTCCAGCGTCGGATGGCGCTTGGCTCCCTTGTACAGCGAGGTGCCGCCGAGGGTCACGCCCTGATAGATCGTGCAGTCGTCGCCGACCTCGGCGGTTTCGCCGATGACGACCCCGACACCGTGGTCGATGAACACCCGGCGGCCGATGCTTGCCCCAGGGTGGATCTCGATCGCGGTCAGGAAGCGCCCCCAGTGCGAAATCCAGCGCGCCAACCAGTGCCAGTGCCGCTGCCACAGTGCGTGCGCGGCCCGGTGCAGCAGCAGCGCGTGCAGGCCCGGGTAACAGGTGAGGACCTCCCAGCGCGAGCGCGCGGCGGGGTCGCGCTCGAGGATGACCTGGATGTCTTCACGCAAATGACGGAACATGGTGGCGGCGCGGCTCGGGCCCGAATGCAGGTCAGTGTATTGGACGCGTGCCGGGTGCGCGCGGCGCCGCGTCATTCGCCATGCGCGCAGCGCTGCAGCACCGCGCGGCAAATGCCGCGCAGGATCTGCACTTCCTGGCGCGTCAAGGCGCTGCGCGCGGCCAGGCGCTCGAGCCGGGGAAGCAACCGGCGCGGAGCTGCCGGGTCCAGATAGCCCAGCGCGCCCAAGGCGCAGCGAGCCTGATCGAGCAGGTCGCGCACTTCGGCGCGCGTCGCCGCGGGCTCGGCCGGCGGCCCCGGCGGCAGCGCGAAGCCGCCGAGCGCGCGGCGCCACTCCCAGGCCACGATCTGCACCGCTTGCGACAGATTCAGCGAACCGTATTGCGGCGCCGTCGGCAGGCTGAGCAGCGCGTCGCAGCCGTAGACCGTCGCGTTGTCCAGTCCGGCGCGCTCATTGCCAAAGACGAAGCCCACGCGCCGCCCCTGCGCGGCCGCGTCGCGCGCCAGCGCGGGCAACCAGTCCGGGCCGTGCAGCGGCGGGCCGAAGTCGCGCACCCGCGCCGACAGCGCGACCAGCACTCCGCAATCGCCGGCCACGGCGTCCAGGCTGGCGCCCTGGCGCGCCGCGCGCAGCACATCGTCGGCGCCGCTGGCGAACGCCAGCGCTTCCGGTTGCGCGCGCACATCGCCGTGACGCGGCGCGACCAGCGCCAGATGCGCGAAGCCCAGCGTCTTGATTGCGCGCGCCGCGGCGCCGACGTTGCCGGCCTGGCTGGGCTGCACGAGGACGAACAACGGCTGCGCGATGCACTCGGGCCGCGCCGCAGCGTCGCCGGCTTCGATAAAATCCGCGTCGCCACGCTCTTTCATGCCGCCCTCCTCAAGACGCCCTTGTCGCGTCGCGCCACGCACCATGCACCCCATGATCAACGTCGCCGTTCGCGCTGCACGCGAAGCCGGCAAAATCATCAACCGCGCAAGCCTCGACCTCGACCTGCTGCGCGTGTCGCAAAAGGCGGCCAACGATTTCGTCACCGAAGTCGACCGCGCCAGCGAGCAGGCCATCATCGACATCCTGCTCAAGGCCTACCCGCAACACGGCATTCTCGGCGAAGAAACCGGCACTACGCACGGCCACGCCGATTCGGAATTCCAGTGGATCATCGACCCGCTGGACGGCACGACCAACTTCATCCACGGCCTGCCCGTGTACGCGGTGTCGATCGCTTTGGCGCACCACGGGGTGGTGCAGCACGGGGTGGTCTACGACCCGTCACGCGACGAACTGTACACGGCCAGCCGCGGCGGCGGCGCGTTCCTGGACAACCGCCGGCTGCGCGTGTCCAAGCGCACCCGCATCGAGGACAGCCTGATCGGCACCGGATTCCCGTACCGCCGCGGCGACGATCTCGACGACTACCTGCGCATGTTCAAGGCCGTCGCCGAGCGTTGCGTCGGACTGCGCCGGCCCGGTGCGGCCGCGCTCGACCTGGCCTACGTCGCCGCGGGCCGCTATGACGGCTTTTTCGAACGCGGTCTCAAGCCCTGGGACGTCGCCGCCGGCGCGCTTCTGGTCAGCGAGGCCGGAGGCCTCGTCGGCGACTTCCGCGGCGACTCCGATGTGCTGCACCGCGGGGAACTGATCGCGGGGTCGCCGCGCATCTACGCGCAACTCGTGGCGTTGCTGAAGGCGCACGCCGCCGACTGAACGCGCGGGAATCACCGCGGATCAACCCGCGATCAACGGCGGCGCCACCGCGCCGCGCCGCGCCCTTACCGCGGCGTTACGGCGGCGTTGTCGCGGCGCAAACCGTCGCCGATCGATTGATTTGGCGTTTGCGGCTGCCTAGCATGCGTTGCGGGCACGTTGCGTTCGAGGCACATCGAATCAGTACATGCCAATATAGTTACATAAATTACCATCTCGATACGCGGATATATCGGAACCGCTGCTAACGTGCATACCCATCACAATATGTCTTGATTTTGTTACGCATGCGTCAAGGACGTCGCGCATGCGCAGGGTACCGACTCAGGGACGTCGTCTAGACCAAAAGGGGGGAGTTCGATGGAGCAGCCGCCGAAAATCCAGATCAACTTTCTGGGGCCCGTGCGCATCCGCGTCGATGAGCAGGTGTGCGAGGCCAACGACAAGAAGGCGATCCTGCTGCTGTTCGTGCTCGCGGTGCGCGGCTCGACCAGCCGCCAGCAGATGGCCTCGCTGCTGTGGCCCGGAACCGACAGCGAACGCTCGCAAGGAAGCCTGCGGCTGCGCATCCACAAGCTGAACCGAATCTGCCCCGGGATCATCCAGAGCCACCTCAACGCCATCACGCTGAACCCGGGCATCGTGCACGACCTCGGCTTCCTCACCGGCGAACACGAAATCCCGCTGGCGGCCGCGCTCGAAGCCCACCGCGGAAATCTGATTGGGTCGATCGAATTCCCCGACAATCCGCAACTCAACGCGATCATCGCGCATTACCGGCAGCAGATCGTGAACAAGGCCGCGTCGCTGTTGTACCGCCACGCCAAGGACTGCGCGCTGGCGCACGACTACCGCCGGGCGATCGAATTCCTCGACCAGATCCTGCTGCTGTCGCCGCACAACGAAGCCGCGTGCCGCCACCTGATGCGCGTGCACGTGCTCAGCGGCTGCCGCGCGGCGGCGATCGAAACCTACGAGGCGTTCCGCAAGAACATGCGCGAAAGCCTGGGAATCGAGCCCGACACCAAGACCAAGCGCCTGCACATGGACATCCTGACCCTGCAGCACGACGCCGACTACCAACTGTCGATGCAGGCCGACCTCGATTCCAGCGTGATCTGAACCGGGCAACGTCGCGGCGGCGTGACGGGGTCTCGCCCCCCGCGAGGGGCGCTCACGAGAAACAGAAGTGAAGGTTCGCGCTTTCATGCGGTCGCCTCCACGGGGTTGATCTGGAAGCCGAGGGCGGCGGCGCGGCGATGGAGCGCGGCGACGGCGCGC
>JAJZHS010000210.1 GCA_021798395.1 Pseudomonadota bacterium | reverse complement strand
GGCAGCGCGCGCGCCAGTTCGTGCTGCAGCAGCACGCCGCGGTCACCGCGGCTCGGCCGATTGGCGTCGAAGCCGTGCAGCGCCGGGGCGAAACGCTCCTCTTGCGCCATGCCGCGACGGCCGAGCTGGACGCTGCCGCCAACACGCCAGCTCCACGCGCCGCTGCGCTGTGACAGCCGCAGCTGGGCGCGCAACGCTTGCGCCGGCGCCAGCCCCGAGCTCGGCGCGCGCAGTCCCTGGCGCAACAGCAGCTGCCAGCCGAGGCTGCCAGCGCGCCACGGCCGCTGCGCGTCGACGCCGAGTTCGACTGCGTCGCTGTCGCGCCGCTGCACCGTCAGTTCGGTGTCCTGCAACCAACCGCGGGCGCGCTCGCGGGTCAGCGAAGCGCGTCCATTCCAGCGCACCGCGGCACCACGCCACAGTGGCCACTGGGCCTGGGCGCGCCATTGCTCGACCGCGGCCGAGCTGACGAAGCGGGCGTGGCGCGCCTGCACCGTCTGGCCGACGCGTTGCGTCGTCCCGCCGAGTTCGAACAGCATGCCGTGCCACGGCACGCTGTAGCCGAAGCCGGCGCTTTGCGCGCGCTGCGCCGGGCCGAGACCGCGCAGGGTGGTCGACGCCAGCACGGTGAATTGGTCGTGGTGCCAGGTCGGTTGGTCCAGCGCCAGCGCGACAATCTGCCGCGCGCGGCCCTGCGCCGCGTCGGCGCCGTTGTCGACGCGCAGCGCGCCATGCAGGCGGCGCCGGCTGCCCGGCGCGCGTTCGACGACGATGACGCTGCCGCCCGGCGTCGCGGCCGGCTCGATGCGCACATGTACACGCTGACTCGGCAGCCGGTCGGCAAGTTCCAGGCCCTGCTCGAGCCGGCGCAGCTCGAACGGCGCACCCAGCGTCTGCGCGAACACCGCGCCCCAGCCGGCAGGCAGGTCGGCATCAATGCGCACCGCGTCGACGACGCCGGCGTGCAAGCGCACCTGAAGCACGCCCCCAGCCAAGCTCTGCCCGTCGAAGCCGACGCGGCTGGTGGCGTAGCCGCGTTCGAACAGCCGCGCGTCGAGCGCGCGCTTGATGGCACGCAGCCCGGCGACGCCGACGCATTGGCCGCGCACTGCGTCGAGCGCGCGCTGCAGCCACGGCAGCGCCGCGGCGTGGGCGCCGACAAGGTCGGCGCGCACGATGGGAAAGCACGGCGCGTCGGGCGGCAGCCGACTCAGGTCGATCGGCGGCTCGGCGGCGTCGGCGGCGGCCGACCAGGCGAGGATCCAGCCGAGGGCCAGGCGTGCGGCGCACGCAGTGCCGGAGTGAAAGCAAGACAGTGGCAACGGATTGTGAACAGATTTTTTAAATGTTTCATATTGCTCCCCTGGCGCTCATTGTCGGCATCGGCTCGCTGCGGTCAACCGTTCCCGGAGAAGGCGGTATGCGCTGCTGGCCATGTCCGGACCGTGCGCGCTATGCTGCAGTGCAGCGCCCGCCCACCCCGAACGCCCTCGACATGACCAAGCCCGCCGTCCCCCACACATCGATCAACGTCCCGCTGTTCTGGCCCGTGCAACTGGCCTCGGACATGGCCGCGCAAGGCCTTGAACTGCTCGCGCGCAATGCCAAGTTCATGGCCGAGGAAAGCCGGCTGCACGGCGGCATCAAGCCGCGGCTGGCCAGCGCGCACGGCGTGCGCATGCGGCTGCGCACCCTCGACTTGTGCGACTACTCGGCCGCCGACTCCGGCGGCGTTCCCACCCTGGTCAACGCGCCCTACGCCGGCCACACGTCGATGATCGCCGACTACCACGACGGCCAGAGCCTGATGCAGACGCTGCGCGCCGGAGGCGTCGACGCGCTGTACCTGACCGACTGGCACAGCGCGACCGCGGACATGAAGGACTTCGACGTCGACCAGTATCTGGCCGAACTGCTCGCGTGCATCGACGACCTCGGCGGCCGCGTCAACCTGGTCGGCCTGTGCCAGGGAGGCTGGATGGCCGCCATGCTGGCCGCGCGTTTCCCGGACAAGGTGGCCAGTCTGGTGCTGGCCGGCTCGCCGATCGACACCCACGCCGGCCACGGACCGCTGGTGGCGATGGTCAAGCGCAGCCCGATGGCGTTCTACGAGGACCTGATCGCCTCGGGCGGCGGCCTGATGCTGGGCCGCTACATGCTCGCCGGATGGAAGAACATGCATCCCACCGAGCATTACGTGCAGGAGCACATCGACCTGTACGAGCACATCGACGACCCGGTCTGGCTGTCGAAGGCCGAGGCGTTCGATCGCTGGTACGAAAATCCGCTCGACCTTCCGGGGCGCTGGTACCTGCAGGTCATCGACCAGCTGTTCAAGCGCAATCTGCTGGCGCACGGCAAGTTCATCGGCCTCGGCCGCCGCCTCGACCTGCGCGCGGTGCACTGCCCGCTGTACCTGCTCGGCGGCGAGGCCGACGACATCACGCGCCCCGAGCAGGTGTTCGCCGCCGCCGAACTGATGGGCACCGAAGCGGCGCAGGTCACGCGCGCCACGGTTCCGGGCGGCCACGTCGGGCTGTTCATGGGCGCGCGCACCCTGCGCGAGACCTGGCCGCAAATCGCCTCCTGGCTGACGCAAAGACGCTGACCGACACGACCTGCGCGCCCGTCGGACGGACGCCGGAGCGGCTCGAAGGATTTTGGACTCATTGTCTCCATTCGACGCAGTTCCTGGTACAATCGGCAAGCGTTTTCCGCCCGGTTCGACGCGTACGCGCAGACATCCCGGCGAGGCGCGCGTACGAGCCGAACCGCAGATGCCCCCACCCCTCCTGATCCGCCTGCGCGGCCGGCACGCCGCGCGCATAGCCTCGGCGGCGCTGGTCTGCGTGCTTTGGCTGGGCGCGGGAGCGCTGCAGCGCATGGTCTGCGGACCGTGGAAACCGACCAGCCCGTACACCGATCTGCGCGCGGGCTTGCGGCTGTTCGCGGCACTGGGGCTCGGCTGGCCGGCGGCGATCGGCCTGTGGGGCGGAAGCCTGTTGTGCGGCCTGGCCGGCCTGGGCCCGCGACTGAGCGCCGGTGCCGCCGTGCTGCGTGCGCTGCTGTCGGCGCTGAGCCCCTTTGCCGCGTGGCGCGCCAGCGCCACGCCGTTGCGGCTGCGCGCCGATCTGCGCGGCCTGCGCCTGTGGCAATTGCTCGCGCTGACGCTGGTCAGCGCGCTGTTCTGGGACCTTCCCGACTCCGTGCTGTTGCAGCATTTCGACGGATTGCGCATGGTGCCGTCGCTGCTGGCCCAGCGGCTGCTGGTCAACGTCACGGCCTCGCTGGTGCTGCTTTATCTGGCCAGCTTTGCCGGCCGGCTGTACCTGCGGCGCCTCGCGCGCCGCGCGGCGCGCGACGACGCAGCCTGATCCGTCGCGACCGGCGCGCTCACGCGCCGTGCGGCGCCGCGCGCACGCCGGATTCGCGACGGTGGGCTTACAGTGCCCCCACGGTTGCCGCCCAACGTCGCGCGCGGCCGTGCTCGCTGATGAAACCGATCGATTCCCCCGTCTCTCCCGCGCGCGCGTCGATGCCGATGCTTGCCGCGCTGCTCGGCGCGCTGGCGCTGACCGCGTGCGGCGGCCACGGCGACGGCCCGGGTCACGCGTCATCCGCTCCGGCGCCTCTGGCGCCATCGCACCAGGCGCCTCAGATGCACCCGTTGTCCCAGGCGCCCCAGCGGCTGCAGCCGCGCCGTCCGGCAACGCAGGCGCACCGGCCCGCAGACGCCGCGCGTGCCGCAACGGCCGCGCGCACCGCGCCCCGCGGCCTGCGCAACCACTGCGCCAGTTGCGCGGTCGCCGCCCTCACGCAGTTGCTGCTGCACGACGCGACGCTGCGCGCGCAGATCGCCATCACCCACCCGGACATCCCGCTCGATGCCCTGGCGAGCGCCTACGTGTCGCCGACGGTCGACGACCACGCGCTCGATCACGTCTACGAACGCTACCTCGAGAGCGTCTACGCGCTGCTCGGCCGCTGCGGCATCGAACCCGGAGCCATGCTGGACGTCACCGACCTCTGGAGCCACCAGCGCTGCGGCCTGGGCTTGCCGCTGGAAACCGTGCACGATTCCGGCAGCGGCATCACGTCCGGATTGGCCCGCGGTCAGCGGGCATTCAGCTTCGCGCTGCCGGCGGCCATCGGCGGGCACGGCCCTGCGCACCACGGCGACGAAGCCTACGCGAGTTTCGTCGAACTGCCCGAACCCCAGCGCCTGCTCGGCTTGATCTGCCAGACGGGCGGACACTTCGTCGCCTACGTGCACCGCGGCGACGGCTGGTGGCGGCTCAACGACAGCGTGGCGTCGCGGGTGAGCCGACAGCAGCTCGAAGCCATCGCCGGCTCGACCCACCGCGGCATCGAACTGGCGCTGTACGCCCCCTGAACGCGCGCGGTTTCAGCCGCCGCCGTCGCGCAGCAGGGCGTCGCGGCGCAGCAACGACGGAAACGCGCGCATCCACACCACGACCACCAGCAAGGTGCCGATACCGCCCAGCGCGGTCGCGCCGACCGCGCCGAACCAGGCCGCGGTGAAGCCGGATTCGAACTCGCCGAGCTGGTTCGACGCGCCGATGAACAGCGAATTGACCGCGTTGACGCGGCCGCGCAGCGCCTCGGGCGTTTGCAACTGGACCAGGGTGCCGCGAATCACCACGCTGATGTTGTCGGCCGCGCCGAGCACGACCAGCGCGCCCAGCGACAACGGCAACGAACGCGAGAATGCAAACACCAGCGTGGCCAGGCCGAACACCGCCACGGCAGCGAACATCACCCGCCCGGCGCGACGCCGCAGAGGATGGTGGCCGAGCCACGCGGCGGTGGCCAGCGCGCCCAGCGCCGGCGCCGCGCGCAGCAGCCCGAGCGCCCACGGTCCGCGGAGCAGGATGTCGCGCGCGTAGATCGGCAGCAGCGCGGTGGCGCCGCCGAGCAGCACGGCGAACAGATCGAGCGAAATCGCGCCGAGCACGTCGCGCTCGCTGCGGATGTAGCGCACGCCGTCG
>JAJZHS010000209.1 GCA_021798395.1 Pseudomonadota bacterium | reverse complement strand
TCACTTCGCGTGCCATCGCGCGCTCGCGCTCGAACGGCGAAATGAAGGCGGTGATCACGACCAGGCCGGCGTCGAGCATCAGGCGCGCGACTTCGGCGATGCGGCGGATGTTCTCGACGCGGTCGGCATCGGTGAAGCCGAGGTCGCGGTTCAGCCCCTGGCGCACGTTGTCGCCGTCGAGGATGTAGGTGCGCAACCCGCGCGCGTGCAGCTCGACCTTACTCGTACTCGGAAAAGCTCGTCTGCATCGTCGTTCCTCGCGCCCTCCGGCGCTCAGGACCATTGTTCCAGTTCGTCCCCCGCTCGGCCAGCGCTCGACGCCGGTTGCGGGGAATTGATCAGTGCTTCCCTAGTGTCCTTTCCCGGTAATACGCGCACAAAGTCGATGCAGCTTTTCGAGGATCGAGTCGGCCGTGGCCGTCCATTTGAACGGACGGCAGTTCGCGTTGTAGGCGGCGACGAAGTGGTCGATGCGCTGCACGAGCTGCTTGACGCTGGTGAACGAACCGCGGCGTATGGCCTTGTTGGTGATCATGCCGAAGAATCGCTCGACCTGGTTGAGCCAGGAGCTGTAGGTCGGGATGAAGTGCATGGTCCAGCGCGGATGTGCTGCCAGCCAGGCCTTGACCTTGGGATGGTTGTGCGTGGCGTAGTTGTCCGCGATGCAGTGGATGTCGAACTCGGCCGGCACGGCGCGCTCGATCTCCCGCAAGAAGGACAGGTACGTCGGGCGGGCTCAGATACGGGCCGACGACGTCGCGCAGCTTCTCGATGAAGAACGGGTCATTGGACAGTTTGAACCCTTCGGTGCGATGGGGCTGCAGACTGAAGAGTTGGAAGTAGCGCGCAACACTGCTCTTGGAGATGCCCGTCTCGGTGGCGACCGAGTGCACGCTCCAATGCGTCGAGCCGTCGACCGGCTTGGTATGCAGCGTGGTCTTAATCAACTGTGCCACGCGCTCGTCGTCGATAGTCCGTGGCTTGCCCGGACGCATGTCGTCGTACAAGCCGACGATGCGCCGCGCGACAAAGCGCGACCGCCACTTGCTGGCCGTGGCCATGCTCAGCTTGAGCCGCTCGGCGATCTCCTGGTTTTGCTCGCCACGCTCACTGTCAAGAATGACGCCCGCACGCATGCTCAGCGCCGCGCAGGCAGTCCATGCATCCCGTTTTGACCTCGAACGCGCACCACGTGAGTTCTGAACAGCATCCCTAGTGGGCAATTAAGTTAGAAACGGAACGAAGCACCACACCGGCGCCGGCGACTTGCTCGTGGTCGGGTTTGCATTTTCAGCTGTTGTATGACAAAGTGGCACCTGTAGCGGACGCAGCGCTCAGGCGGCGAGATATCTATCATGCACAAGACCATCGACACCCCGAACGCGCGCCGCGTCATGGAGGCGGGCGGCCTGCGCGGCGCAGCCGTCATCGGCCAGCCAGGCGGCTGGGCCGTCATACTCAAGATCGGGACGCAGGAAACGCCGCTTGGCACCCAGCGCACCGACAAGCCGCGCATGTGGGCCAGCCTGGATACCTGTATCCAGTACCTGCGCGACGAGTTGGGCATCGTGCGCATCGACGGCATCGATGCCAGCAACTACAGCGCGGCTTCTGTGCATCGCCCGCGGCGGCCGGACGCGGCTGCGCAGATGCGCCGCGCACACGAGGCAGCGGCGCACGATGCGTGGTTTCGGGCTCAGGTGCAGGCCAGCATCGATGATCCGCGTCCGAGCGTTCCCGACGATCAGGCGCGCGCCACGTTCGCCAGCCGCAAATCGGCCATCAAACAGGCAGCGCAGTGATGCGCGTTGTATGGCGCCCCATGGCGCTGGAAGACCGCGAAGCCATTCTCGAGCACATCAGCCAGGACAACCCGATCGCGGCAATCGAGATCGACGATGAGATCGAGGCGAAAGCTGAGCAGGCTCGGAGGCATCCGACGCTCTACCGAGCAGGCCGCGTGCGCGGCACCCGAGAGGCTGTCGTGCGACCGAACTATGTCTTGGTCTACAGGGTCGATGACGATGCCGGGGAGATCGTTGTGCTGCGCGTGCTGCACGCCGCGCAGCAATGGCCGACAACAGGCGTTTGATCGGCATAGGGCGCGACTCACCGCCGCCTCTATGCCGATCAACAACTCATCAGCGCGCGCAACTGCGGCAGCGCCAGGTAGCCACGCAAGTGGAAGAGCTCGGCTCGGGGGCCTTGCAGCATCTCGTCGAGCGGCTGCGAGCGCTGCGCCAGTGAGTCCTCGGCCAGGCGCGCACTCAGGTGGCACACCGCCAGCCGCGCGGCTCGCTCAGGAGCAAATGCCGCAGCCGGCGTGTCGAAAACGCGGTCGATGTCGCGCACCGCGTCGACCAGCGCCGGCGGCAACTCCCATGCGCGTAGCATCAGCGCGCCAACCTCGGCCGCGTTGATGCCGATCAGTTCCTGCTCGGCGCGCAGGCGCTGCGGCAACTCCCCGGCGTGCAACGCGACGACGCCCGCAGGCGGAGCAAGCAAGCACACCGCAATCTGCCCGACAAAATACAGCACCATCTCGCTGACCAGCGCCGCCGGCTCAGGCAGCCCAAGACGCTGCGCCATTTGAGCGCATTGCGTGACGGCCAGTGCGCAGGCACGCCAGATCTCGTCGAACAGCAGCGCCTGCTCACGGCTGGTCGGTGTGAACGTCTGTTCCATCGCGTACTGCAGACAAAGGCCACGAAACGCGTTCAGGCCGAGATAGGTGATCGCGTGGCCCAGGCTCGCCACCGGCTGGCGCAAGCCGTAAAACGCCGAGTTCACGATGCCGAGCACGCGCGCGGCCAGCAGCGGCTCGGTGCGTGCGAGTTCGCTGAGTTCGCGCGACGACGCCTGAGCCAGCGTCTGCGGCGACATCAGCCGATACAAGGCGTGCGGCGGGCGCCCTATCGCACGCAGCCGGCGGGTGAGCAGTTGCAGTACCGGCGCCTCCAGTTCGTCGGCGCGTCGCCAGCGGAATGTTCGCAAGACCTCGGGCAGGTTCGGTGCGCCCTCGATCGCAGCGGCCGACGCTGGTGCCTGCGCCGCGCGCGCGGCAGCATTCCCTCCCGACCCGACGCGCAATGGCATCGCGCGCCGCGCCCTGCGCCGCTGCAAAATCCCAAGTCCCACCAGCGCCGCCAGCGCACCCGCCGCTGCCGCGTGCATGCTTTCCTCCCCAGGCAGTACATCGATGCCGCTGGACATCGCAGACAGCTTGAGACTGCAGCATACACTAGCCTTTTTGGCTATTTATTGCCGGGAGAGGCAGGACCCACCGCGCCGGCCGGGCCCGCGATCACCCGCTCGACCAGCGCGTCGATGAGCACGGAGACGTCGGCACCGGCGCCGTCGGCGACAAAGTCGGGCGTCGGCGGCACTTCATACGGGCTGTTGATTCCGGTCATGTTTGGAATCTGCCCGGCGCGCGCCTTGCGATACAGGCCCTTGACGTCGCGCTGCTCGCACACCGCAAGCGGGGTGTCGACGTAGACCTCGATGAAGTCGTCGGCGCCGATCACTTCGCGTGCCATCGCGCGCTCGCGCTCGAACGGCGAAATGAAGGCGGTGATCACGACCAGGCCGGCGTCGAGCATCAGGCGCGCGACTTCGGCGATGCGGCGGATGTTCTCGACGCGGTCGGCGTCGGTGAAGCCGAGGTCGCGGTTCAGCCCCTGGCGCACGTTGTCGCCGTCGAGGATGTAGGTGCGCAGGCCGCGCGCGTGCAGCTCGACCTCGAGCGCGTTGGCCAGCGTCGACTTGCCCGAGCCCGACAAACCGGTGAACCAGACCACGCGCCCGGCGTGTCCGTTGAGGCGCTCGCGCGCGGCGCGGTTGACCTGCAGCGCCTGCCGGTGCACGTTGGACGCACGCCGCAGGCTGTGCGTGATCATGCCGGCGGCCATCGTCGCGTGGCTGTAGCGGTCGACCAGGATGAACGCGCCGAGCGCTTTCGAGTCGGTGTACGGCGCGCACGCCAGCGGCCTGCTGCAGGCAACGTTGCACACCGCAATGTCGTTGAGCCGCAGCTGTCGCGCCGGCTCGTGCGCCTGCGTGTTGACGTCGATGCGATGCTTGATCGCGGTCAGCGACGCGCCGCTCCACTGCGACGCCAGCTTGAGCTCGTAGCTGCGCCCGACCAGCCCGGGCTCCTCGTGCAGCCACACCAGCGTGGCCTCGAACTGGTCGCTGCTGTCCAGCGGCGCGTCGGCGTGCGACAGCACGTCGCCACGCGACGCGTCGACTTCGCGATCCAGGCGCAGGGTCACCGCGTCGCCGGTCTCGGCGCGCTGCAGCGGGCCGTCGAAGGTCACGATCTCGGCCACCGCGGCGAGCTGGCCCGACGCGGTCACGCGCAGTGCGTCGCCGACGGCGACGCTGCCGGCCGCCACCGTGCCGCTCAAGCCGCGGAAGTCGGCGCTCGGGCGGTTGACCCACTGCACCGGAAACACCAGCTTGTGCGCGCCGTCGCGCGTCACGTCGACTCCCTCCAGGTAACCGATCAGCGTCGGGCCGTGGTACCAGGGGGTATGCGCCGAGCGCTCGCTGACGTTGTCGCCATTGAGCGCACTGAGCGGAATCGCGCCGACGCTGGCAAATCCCAGCGGCGCGGCAAAGGCTTCGAACGCGTCGCGGATCTCGGCGAAGCGCTGCGCGTCGAAGCCGACCAGATCCATCTTGTTGACCGCCAGCAGCACGTGCCGCACGCCAAGCAGCGACGCGATCGTCGCATGGCGCCGCGTCTGCGTCAGCAAGCCGGCGCGCGCGTCGACCAGCAGCAGCGCGCAGTCGGCGGTCGACGCCGCGGTGGCCATATTGCGCGTGTACTGCTCGTGCCCCGGCGTGTCGGCGACGATGTAGCGGCGCTTGTCGCTGGCGAAGAAGCGGTAGGCGACGTCAATGGTGATGCCCTGCTCGCGCTCGGCCGACAGGCCGTCGACGAGCAGCGCAAAATCGAGGTTCTCGCCTTGCGTGCCGAAGCGCTTCGATTCGCTGCGCAGCGCGGCGATCTG
>JAJZHS010000208.1 GCA_021798395.1 Pseudomonadota bacterium | reverse complement strand
CAGCGCCGCGTCGCTGTGCGCCGACCGTCAGGAACGGCGCGCCATCAAGCGCCTGGCGCGCCAGCTGCGTCGCCGCGGACACGCGCACGGCGAGGTCTGGGCGCGGCGCCGCGACGGCGCCGCCGTGGGCGCCTGGCTGTCGCTGAGCGCGCTGCCCGGAGGGGGCGCGGACCGCTACCTGGCGCTGCTCACCGACGTCACCGCGTTGCGGCTGCGCCGCGAGGACGAGCGCTACCTGGCCCGGGTCGACGCGTGGACGGGGCTGCCCAACCGTGCGCAGCTTCGCGCCCGCATCGCGCAGGCGATCGCGCGCGCGCGGCGCGCCGGCGGCGCGCTGGCGGTGTACGCGGTGGCGGTCGACGCCTTGCGCCGGGTGCGCACCGACTGGGGGCACGAGGCCGGCGAGCGGCTGCTGTGGACGCTGGCGGCCCGGCTGCGCGCGGTGTTGGCGCCCGGCGCGCTGCTGGCGCGCAGCGGCGAGGACGCGTTCGCGGTGCTGTGGCGCGGCGGCGACGCTGCAGCGTGGGCCGATTGCGCCGAGATGCTGCGCCGGTGCTGCGCCGAAACCGCGACGACGGCCGAACTCGGCGTCGACGTGCGACTGGGCGCGGCGATCGGCTATGCGGTGCAGCCCGACGACGCCGCCGACGCCGACGAGCTGTTGGCGTGCGCCGAGCAGGCCGTCGGCGAGGCCAGGGCGGCCGGAGGCAACGCCTGGCGGCGCTTCGACGCGGAACGCGCGCGCGCGGTGCAGCGCCTGGGCGAGCGGCTGGACGAAATCCGCGCGGCGATCGCCGCCGGCGACTTCGTCGTGCACTACCAGCCGCAGGTGCACATGCCCAGCGGCAGGCTGTGCGGGGCCGAGGCGCTCGTGCGCTGGCGCCACCGCGAGCGCGGGCTGGTTCGCCCCGACGCGTTCCTCGACCTGATCGAGGGCAATTCGCTGATCGCCGCGTTCACGTCCTGGCTGCTCGACGAGGTGCTCGGCCAGATCGAGCAATGGCGCGCGCAGGGGCTGGACATTCCGGTCAACCTGAATGTCGCGCCGTACCACCTGCGCCATCCCGATTTCGTTCCGCTGTTGCGCGCGGCGTTGGCGCGCCACCCGTCGGTGCCGGCCGGGATGCTGGTGCTCGACGTGACCGAACGCAGCGTCGCCGAGGACGCCGCGGCCGCCGCGCGCAACATCGGTGCGTGCCGCGCGCTGGGGGTGAGCGTGGCGCTGGACGACTTCGGCCACGGCGACGGATCGCTCAGCGCGCTGCGCACGCTGCAGGCCGACGTGGTCAAGATCGACCAGCGGGTGGTCCGCGGAATGCTCGACGACGCGGCCGACGCCGAGGTGGTGCGCGGAATCGTCGGCTTGAGCCGGGCGCTGCGCAAGGGCGTCATGGCCGAAGGGGTCGAGACGCCCGAACTGGCGCGCGCGCTGCTGCGCGCCGGCTGCGAATACGCCCAGGGCTACGCCATCGCGCAGCCGATGCCGCCGCAGCAACTGGCGGCCTGGACGCGCGCCTGGCGACCCGATGCGAACTGGAGCACCACGCCGGCGCACTGACCGCGCCGGGCCCGCCCCACCCTCCCTTCAATACTTCCAGCCGACCGAGACGCCGAACACGTCCTGGCTCATGCTCAGCGTTTCGGTTCCGGTGTAGCCGAAGCTGGTCGGCAGCGGCCCGGTGACCGAATGGCGGAATGCGTGCACGTAGTCGAACGACAGTTCCGTGCGCGCGCTCAGCGCGTAGCTCGCGCCCAGTGTCAGATGGTCGGTGACGACCCCCGGAGCCAGGGTATTGAACAGGATGTTGCTCGAATCGACCGGGTTGTCGCCGTGGTTCCAGCCCGCGCGCAGAGTCAGCGCCGGGCTGTAGGTCCAGGCGACGCCGAGCTTGTAGACGTTGATGTCGCGCCAGGAGAATCCTGGGCCGTTCGGGTCGCCGCCCAGCGGGCCGCCGGGGTTCGGGCCGTTGGCGATCGCCGGCACGTCGCTGTACTTGATGCGCATGTAGTCTCCGGCGACGGTCAGCGCGTCGCTGGCCTGCCAGGCGAAGCCGACGCCGTAGTTCGACGGGATGTCGAATTGACCGGCGTTGGCGAACAGGCCCTTGTACTTGGAGAATCCCTGCATGCTGGTCTTGCTCTGGTAGGTCGCTCCCAGGCTCAGGTTCGGCGCGACGCGGCCGATCCAGCCCAGGCGAATCCCTGCGCCGTTGGAATCGTCGTGGCCCTGGTCGGTGCAGTTCTGCGGGCTCGCCGACATCATGGTGCACAGCGCGCCGAGGCCGTTGGCGCGGAACGACTGGTGCACCAGATTGACGGTGATGCCGATGGCGTTGTCGGCGTTGACCTTCATCGCGAACGTCGGCGCGATGAACAGCTGCTGCATGTCGACCCCCATTCCCGCTGCGAACGGCGGGAAGATCGTCGGGTAGCCGGTGTTCAGGCCACCGTTGCCGAACACGCTGACGCCGAGCGACTTGGTCGGGCTGATCATGTGGTTGTAGCCGAATTCGGGAATCAGGAAGTTCTTCGTTGCGTTGCCCGAATACGTTCCGCTGATCGAGTTGCCCATGAAGGTGCCGTCGACGCTGGCGCTGCGGTCGGGGCGGAACAGACTGACGCCGAAGTCGACCCGGTTGCCGACGTCGACCATGCCGGCGGGGTTGATCGCCGCGGCCATCGCATCCTGCGGGAACGCGATTCCGACGCCGCCCATGCCGACCGACTTGACGCTGAAACCGGGCTGGAAATAGCCGTTCGTCGCCCACGCGACGCTGGGCAGGGCGGTGCCTGCGACGAGCAGCGCCGCGGCAAGTTTGTTCAACTGCATAGGGTTCACTCCGTCTCTTCGTGGACCGTTCCGGGTCCATGCCGTCGATGCGCGGCCCGGCGCAGGCGCGGCCGGGCCTCGTATGGATACAGGTTCAGGTACCTGTAACCAGTCGGCACATGCTAGGGACGTGATGAAAGGCGCCGCATCCAGTTTTGCGACGATAGATAAATAGCTGCTTATATGCTAGGAACTGAAGTTGACGGACGCCTGCATACTGGGTTATGTATTTAGGCGGGCCCGCCGTCAGGTCTCGGCGGGGGGCACGTAGCCTTGCGGTTGATCCGCGCCGTCGCCGAAGAAATAGCGCTCCATCTGCCGCGCCAGGTACTGGCGCGCGCGCGCGTCGGCGAGGTTCAACCGGTTTTCGTTGACCAGCATGGTCTGGTGGCGAACCCAGCCCGACCAGGCTTCCTTCGACACGCTGGCGTAAATGCGCTTGCCGAGTTCTCCGGGGTAGGGGGCGAAATCGAGGCCTTCGGCCTCGCGGCCGAGCTTGACGCAGTGGACCATGCGGGTCATGTCGTTTCCTGTGGACGGGTGCAAGAAGCTCAGCCCAGCCGCTTGACCAGCACGTGCGAGCGGCGCTGATCGTCGTAGCGCAGTCGGCGGGCCTCGGGCAGCCAGTCGCGTTCGACCGGAACGAAGCCGCGCTTGATGAACCAGTGCATGGTGCGGGTGGTGAGCACGAAAATGCTCTGCAGCTTGAGCGCGCGCGCCTGCTGCTCGATACGTTTGAGGATGCGCTCGCCGTCGCCCTGGCCCTGCGCCGATGGCGCCACGGTCAGCGCGGCCATTTCGCCGGTCTTCTGTTCGGGGTACGGGTACAGCGCGGCGCAGCCGAAGATCACGCCGTCGTGCTCGAGCACGGTGTAGCTGGCGATGTCGCGTTCGATTTCGGTGCGGCTGCGCTTGACCAGAACGCCTTCGGTCTCCAGCGGCTCGATCAGGTGCAGGATGCCGCCGACGTCGTCGGAACCGGCTTCGCGCAGGTGTTCCAGATGCTCGTCGGCGATCATCGAGCCGACGCCGTCGTGGGTGAACAACTCGAGCAGCAGCGACCCGTCGAGGCTGAACGGGATCATGTGCGCGCGCCCGACTCCGGCGCGCACCGCGCGCACCGCGTGGCGCAGGTAGAACGCCGTGTCGGTCGGCTGTTGCGCGTCGGGCAGCCGCGCGAGCATGCTTTCGGCCTGCGCCACGGTCAGCTCCTGCAGCAGTTCGCCGGCGTCGTCGACGACACCGGGAACCTCGGTGACCAGGATCAGCTTGTGCGCCTTCAGTGCCGCCGCCACGCTGCTGGCGACGTCTTCCATGCTCAGGTTGAAGGCCTCGCCGGTCGGCGAGAAGCCGAACGGCGACATCAGCACCACCGCGCCGTACTCGAGCGCGCGCTGGATGGTCGGCGCGTCGACCTTGCGCACCAAACCGGTGTGTTGGAAATCGAGCCCGTCGATCACCCCGACCGGGCGCGCGGTGATGAAGTTGCCCGACACCACGCGCAGCGTGGCGCCGGCCATCGGCGTGTTCGGTAGGCCCTGCGAGAAGGTGGCTTCGATCTCGAAGCGCAGCTGGCCCGCGGCCTCCTGCGCCGCGTCGAGCGCGATCGCGTCGGTCACGCGCATGCCGTGCGCATAGCGCGAGCCGACGCCTTTTTCTCGCAGCTGGGCTTCGATCTGCGGCCTGAACCCGTGCACCAGGACGATGCGCACGCCCATCGCAGTCAGCAGCGCGACATCGTGCACCAGGGCGTTGAGCCCGCCGGCGGCGATCAGCTCGCCGGCGATCGCGACCACGAAGGTCTTGCCGCGATGGGCATGGATGTAGGGCGCGACCGAGCGCAGCCAGCCGACGAACCGGGACGAGTCTTCGAACATGAAGGGATTATCCCGGAATGTCGGAAAATGAGCACTTTGCGCGTTGTCGCGACCCCACCACGTGCCGCCGCCAGCGTGCCGCCAGTCCCCAGTCGATGCCGTCCTCTCCTCCGCGCGCCGCAACGCGCGTCGTCGCGCCGCCGCTGCCGCCGCTGCGCTTCCCGCCCGAGCTGCCGGTCAGCGCGCGGCGCGACGACATCGCGCGCGCGATCGACGCGCATCAGGTGGTCATCGTCTGCGGCGAAACCGGCTCCGGCAAGACGACCCAGCTGCCGAAGATCGCGCTGGCGCTGGGCCGCGGCGTGGCCGCCGGCGGG
>JAJZHS010000207.1 GCA_021798395.1 Pseudomonadota bacterium | reverse complement strand
TCCCGCAGGTGGTCCACAGCGCCCTCAGACCCCGCGAGCAACACGCTTCAGGAACGCGCCGCCAACATCTCGGCCCAGGCGATGACGTTGCGTGCTTGTCGAGTTCAAGTCCGACGGACTCCTAGTCTCTGCGGTGGCGCAGCGACGCAAGTTCACAACGTTGCCGTACTTGCAATGCGTCGCATGATCTCGTTCGGTGGGTGGAAAAATAGCGGAAACGTGCCAAAACAAAGCGGCGCCCGAAGGCGCCGCGTATCGACCTCAATTCTTGATTTTATTTGGTGCCGGGAGGGGGACTCGAACCCCCACAGTGTTGCCACCGGCGGATTTTGAGTCCGCTGCGTCTACCGATTCCGCCATCCCGGCCAAGCGAACGGGCAATTATTCCACAGTCGCGCGAAGGCGCGGCGCGTCACCCGGTGTTGCGCAGGCCCGCGGCGATGCCGTTGATGCTCAGGTGGATTCCGCGTTGCGTGCGTTCGTCGGTCTGTCCTTCGCGGAAGCGGCGCAGAAGTTCGATCTGCAAGTGGTTCAGCGGGCCGATGTACGGAAAACGCGCGCGGATCGACCGCGCCAGGGTCGGGTTGGTCTCCAGGAAGCTGCTCCAGCCTGTGATGCGGCGCAGCGCCGCGACGCTGCGTTCCCACTCGCTCGCGATCGCGCCGAAGATCTGGCGGCGCATGCGCGCGTCGCCGACCAGTTCGGCGTACCGCGCGGCGACCGCCAGATCGGTCTTCGCCAGCACCATATCCATGTTCGACAACAAGGCGCGAAAGAAAGGCCACTGGGCGTGCATCCGCGCAAGCAGTTCGGCGCCGTCTTGCTGATGCGCGGCAAGAAAGGCATCGACCGCTGAGCCGAAGCCGTACCAGCCGGGAAGGGCGACGCGGCACTCGCCCCACGAGAAGCTCCACGGGATGGCACGCAGATCGGCGATGTTCTGGCTGGACTTGCGCGAGGCGGGGCGGCTGCCGATGTTCAATCCGGCGATTTCGCTGATCGGCGTGGCGGCGTAGAAATACTCGACGAAGCGCGAGTGGCCGTAAACCAGATCGCGGTAGCGGTCGATCGCCACCTGAGAGAGTTCGGCCGCCGCGTCCAGGAAACGCTGCGGCGCGGCGCGACGCACGCCCTGGCCGCTGGGCTTGCCGCGCGTCGACAGCAGTGTGGCCTCGAGCGTGGCGGCGACAAGGGTCTCCAGGTTGCGGCGTCCGATCTCGGGGTTGGCGTACTTGCTGGCGATGACCTCGCCCTGCTCGGTCAGCCGCAGGCTGCCGCCGACCGTGCCGGCCGGCTGGGCCAGGATCGCCTCGTAGCTCGGTCCGCCGCCGCGGCCCACGCTGCCGCCGCGGCCGTGGAACAGGCGCAGTTGCAGCCCGCGGCCCGAGTCGATCTGGCCGAACATTTCGACCAGCGCGACCGACGCCGTGTGCAGTTCCCAGTTCGAAGTGAGGTAGCCGCCGTCCTTGTTGCTGTCCGAATAACCCAGCATGATTTCCTGCAGGCCGCCGCTGGCGCGCGCCAGATCGAGCACTCCGGGCAGATCGTAATAGCCGCGCATGATGTCGGGGGCGTTGCGCAGGTCGTCGATGGTCTCGAACAGCGGAACGACGAGCAGCTCGACGTGCGCGCCGGGCGTGCCCAGGGGGCCGTGGAACAGGCCGCATTCCTTTTGCAGCACCAGGGCTTCGAGCAGGTCGCTGACGCTCTCGGTGTGCGAGATGATGGTCTGCCGGATGGCGTCGGCGCCCAGCCGCCGGCGCGCGTCGCGCGCCTGCTCGAACACCGCGAGCTCGGCGCGCGTCCAGTCGGAGTACGCGGCGTCGGGAACGCGCAAGGGCCGCGGGTCGCGCAGCACGCGCAGCAGCGCGTCGACGCGCGCGCTCTCGTCCAGCGCGCTGTAGTCGGCGCACAGCGCGGCCCGCGCGAGCAACTCGGCGACGACCTCCTCGTGCTTGTCCGAACTCTGGCGCAGGTCGACGGTGGCGAGGTGAAAGCCGAACACCTCGGCGGCGCGGATCAGCGGCTCCAGCCGCGTGCGCGCCACGGCTGCGGCATGGTGGCGCGTCAGCGAGTCACGCACGATGCGCAGGTCGGCGACGAAGCCCGCCGCGTCCGGGTAAGGCTGCGCCGCGCCGACCTCGTGGCGCAACGCATCGGCGCCGCACAGCGCGCGCAGCGTGGCCGCCAGCCGCGCGTACACACCGATCAGCGCCCGCCGGTACGGCTCGTCCTTGCGATGCTCGGACACGTCGGGCGAGGCCTCGGCCAGCGCCTGCAGCTGCGGGCTGCACGACGCCAGCATCAGCGAGATCGACAATTCGGCGCCGAGCGCGTGAACCTGGTTCAGGTAATGGTCCAGCGCGGTTCGCGACTGCAGGCGCAAGGCGTAGGCGAGGGTGTCGGCGGTGACGTTCGGGTTGCCGTCGCGGTCGCCGCCGATCCAGTGGCCCATGCGAAAGAACGGCGGCAGCCGCCACGGCGCGCCGTCGGCGCGCGGCAGTTGCGCATCGAGTTCGGCCTCGATCTCCAGATACAGCCGCGGCACTTCGCTGAAAAATGTGCAGTCGTAATACGACAGCGCGTTCTTGATTTCGTCGGAGACTTGCAGCTTGGTGAAACGAAGCAGCCGCGTTTGCCACAGCTGGGTGATGCGCGCGCGCATCTCGGCGTCGATTTCCTGGATGCGCCGGGGCGGCTGGGGCTGGTCGCGTTCGGCAAGCAGCCTGGCGATGACGCGCTCGGCGTCGAGCAGGCTCTTGCGCTGCACTTCGGTCGGATGCGCGGTCAGCACCGGAGAAATCAGCGCGTCGGCGAACACCGCGTCGAGGCGCGCGGCGTCGACTCCGGCGCGGCGCAGTTTGATGAGCGCGGCGCGCACGCTGCCGGGCTGCGGCCGGTCGCCGGCCAGCGCCCGGGCGCGGCGCTGCCGCAGCACGTGGCGATCCTCGGCGATGTTGGCCAGGATCGAGAAATAGCTGAAGGCGCGGATCACGCTGACCGCGTCGTCGCGGCTCAGACCCTGCAGGGCGCGGTCGAGTTTGCGCCGATGGCGGCCCTGGCCGTCGCGGTGGTCGCTGACCGAGAGCTGGCGCACGCGCTCGACGGTGTCGAACATGACCTGGCCTTCCTGCTCGCGGATGACGTCGCCGAGCAAGCGCCCGAGCAGGCGGATGTCTTCGAACAGCGGGGCGTCTTGATGCGTGGCGGGGCGGGAATCTGCCATGGTCTGCGCTGAAATCCTGTGCAAGCGTTGCTGGGGCCGGAATCGGAACGACGCGGGGTCGCGATGGGCGAATCTCATGCTAGTCCACTACCAGTCCACTGAGTGGGGCGTGGGGCTCGCCGCGGCTGCTAGGATCCGGACATGCAGACCGAACCTCTCTCGCGCGCCGCGTCCCCGCGCCGCCTGGTCATCGCGACCCGTGAAAGCCGCCTCGCGCTGTGGCAGGCCGAGCACGTGCAGGCGCGGTTGCGCGCCCTGTACCCGGACTGCGTGGTCGAACTCAACGGCATGACCACGCGCGGCGACCAGATCCTGGACCGTGCGCTGTCCAAAGTCGGCGGCAAGGGCCTGTTCGTCAAGGAGCTCGAGCAGGCGCTGGCCGACGGCAGTGCCGACCTCGCCGTGCACTCGCTCAAGGACGTGCCGATGGAGTTGCCCGAAGGCTTCGCGCTGGCGTTGGTGATGGAGCGCGAGGACGCGCGCGACGCCTGGGTGTCGGCGCGCGCGCCGCACTTCGGCGCCTTGCCCGCGGGCGCGGTGGTCGGCACTTCGAGCTTGCGCCGCGAAATGCAGATCCGTGCGCTGCGCCCGGACCTGCGTATCGTGCCGCTGCGTGGAAACCTCGACACCCGATTGCGCAAGCTCGACGCAGGCGAGTACGACGGCATCGTGCTCGCCGCGGCCGGGCTCAAGCGCCTCGGGCTGGAGCAACGCATCCGGGCGCTGCTTGACACCGACGAGCTGCTGCCCGCGGTTGGACAGGCCGCGCTGGGAATCGAGATCCGTGCCGCGCGCGCCGACACGCTCGCCGCGCTGGCGCCGCTGCGCCATCTGCCGAGCGAACTGGCGGCCGGCGCCGAGCGCGCGCTGGCGCGTCGCCTGGGCGGCAGTTGCAGCACGCCGCTGGGCGCGCATGCGCAATGGCACGATGGTGCGCGGTTGGTGCTGCGCGCGCGGCTCGGATTGCCCGACGGCAGCCGCATGCTGCGTGTCGAGGTCGCCGCCGAGGTGCGCGCGGCAGCCGAAGCCGAAGCGCTGGGCGAGCGCGCCGCGCAGGCGCTGTACGGACAGGGCGCCGAGGCGCTGCTGGCCGAATTGGCGGCGCTGGCCGGCTGACGCGCGCGATGCGCGAGCTGGTGGCCACGCGCGCCGGCGCCGAGGCCGGCGACGATGCGCGCGAACGCGCGCTGCGTGCCGCCGGCGTGACCGTGCACAAGTTCGCACTGATCCGCATCGAGGCGCCGGCCGACTCCGGGCCCGCACGCCGGTGCCTGCAGCGTCTGCACGACTACGCGCTGGCATTGCCGGTCAGCCCGCATGCGGTGCGCGCAGCCGTCGCGCTGCTCGACCGGCCATGGCCGCAGGCGTGCGCGATCGGTGTCGTCGGGCCGGGCAGCGCGGCCGCGGTGCGCGCTGCGCTGGCCGCGCGCGGGGACGCGTTGCCGGCGTTGATCGAAGCCCCGGCGCAGCACGCCGACTCCGAGGGGCTGTGGCCGCGGCTGCAGGCCCTGCGGCCGCAGGGCTGGGATGGCGCGCGGGTGCTCGTGTTGCGCGGCGGGCCCGGGCGCGAATGGCTCAGCGACCAGTTGCGCGCCGCCGGAGCGCAGGTGGACCAGATCGATGTGTACCGGCGCGCGGAGCCCGCGGCCGACGCGGCCACGTTGCAGCGCCTGCACGTGTTGCTGCGGCGCGATGCCGCCTGGCTGTTCAGCGCCGGCGAGGCGGCGCGCCACCTCGCCGCGCTGTTGCGCGCCGGCGAATCGTCGCCCGACGGGTTGCGCGTCCGCGCCGCGCTGGCCGCGCACGCGCGCATCGCCGAGGCGGCGCGCCAGT
>JAJZHS010000009.1 GCA_021798395.1 Pseudomonadota bacterium | reverse complement strand
GGTTGACCACGTCGCAGCAGACGGTCTTGAACGACAGCGGCGACAGCGTCGGGGTGTAGTTCCACAGCTTCTTGCCGGTGGTGGCGTCGAAGGCGTAGACACCGTCCTTCGGCACCGTGACGTACAGATAGTCGCCGTTGACGATCGGAGTGGCTTCGAAGCCCTGGGTCAGGTCGGCCGGGAATTTGTGCGACCAGACCATTTTGAGATTCTTGACGTTGGCCGTGTCGATCTGCTTCGCCGGCGAATAGCTCTCGCCGCCGTACGAGTGGTAGTAGGTCAGCCACTCGGTGCTGTGCGCGGCATCGTTGAGCCGCTGCTGCGTGACCGTGGGATAGTTGGCGGCCAGCGCGGTGCCGGCAGCTGCCAGCCCGAGCGCGGACAAGGCAGCATGTCGCGCGTAGCGGGCGAAACGGTGGTTCTGTCGTTTCATGTTGTCTCCTAGTTGGGAAACCAAGCTTGCTGTGCATGGACCCGGTCGGCGGCTGGGCGAGCTTCGCGCCGCAGGACGCATCGGGTACGGGTTCCGGTCGAATTTGCGAACGGTGCTGTGATCGGTTTTTTCTCCTCGTGCAAGAAGGTGGTCGGAAAACGGGGTCAGACGCGGCCCGCGGCCTGCAAAGCGGCCCACTCGGCGTCCTCGTACAGCCGCGAGCGGGTCAGGAAGCGCTTGCCGGTCGGGCCCTCGAGCGAGAACATGCCGCCGCGCCCGTCGACCACGTCGATGATCAGCTGGGTGTGCTTCCAGTACTCGAACTGCGCCGCGCTGATGTAGAACGGCGCGCCGCCGATGTCGCCGAGCAGGCGGTCGGCGTCACCGGTGAGGAACTCGCCGGCCGGGTAGCACATCGGCGCGCTGCCGTCGCAGCAGCCGCCGGACTGATGGAACATCAACGCGCCGTGCGTCGCCCGCAGCCGCCCGATCAATTCCAGGGCGGCTGCGGTGGCGACCACCTGCGCAGGTGCGGTGGCGCTCATCACGGGTCAGAAGAAGCCGAGCTTGCTTTCGCTGTAGCTGACCAGCAGGTTCTTGGTCTGCTGGTAGTGGTCGAGCATCATCTTGTGGGTTTCACGGCCGATGCCCGACTGCTTGTAGCCGCCGAACGCTGCGTGCGCCGGGTAGGCGTGATAGCAGTTGGTCCACACCCGACCGGCCTGGATGCCGCGGCCCATGCGGAAGGCGGTGTTCATGTCGCGCGTCCACACCCCGGAGCCCAGCCCGTACAGGGTGTCGTTGGCGATTTCCAGCGCCTCGGCTTCGTCCTTGAAGGTCGTCACCGACACCACCGGGCCGAAGATCTCTTCCTGGAAAATGCGCATCTTGTTGTGGCCCAGGAAAACCGTCGGCTGGACGTAGTAACCGCCGGCCAGGTCTCCCGCGTGCTGGCCGCGCGCACCGCCGGCGAGCACCTTGGCGCCTTCCTGGCGGCCGATGTCGAGGTACGAGAGGATCTTTTCCATCTGCTCGTTGCTCGCCTGCGCGCCGATCATGGTCTGCGGGTCGAGCGGGTTGCCCTGCTTGATCGCCGCCACGCGCTTGAGCACGCGCTCCATGAAACGGTCGTAGATCGACTCCTGGATCAGCGCGCGCGACGGGCAGGTACAGACCTCGCCCTGGTTCAGCGCGAACATCACGAAGCCTTCGACAGCCTTGTCCAGGAAGCTGTCGTCACGCGCCATCACGTCCTCGAAGAACACGTTGGGCGACTTGCCGCCGAGCTCGAGGGTGACCGGAATGATGTTCTGGCTGGCGTATTGCATGATCAGCCGGCCGGTGGTCGTCTCGCCGGTGAAGGCGATCTTGGCGATGCGCTTGTTCGACGCCAGCGGCTTGCCCGCTTCCAGGCCGAAGCCGTTGACCACGTTGAGCACGCCGGGCGGCAGCAGGTCGGCGATCAGCTCCACCAGCACCAGGATGCTCACCGGGGTCTGCTCGGCCGGCTTGAGCACGATGCAGTTGCCCGCGGCGAGCGCCGGCGCCATTTTCCACACCGCCATCAGGATCGGGAAGTTCCACGGGATGATCTGCCCGACCACGCCCAGCGGCTCATGGAAGTGGTAAGCGTAGGTGTCGTGGTCGATTTCGGCGATCGAACCTTCCTGCGCGCGGATGCAGCCGGCGAAGTAGCGGAAGTGGTCGATTGCCAGCGGCAGGTCGGCCGCCGTGGTCTCGCGGATCGGCTTGCCGTTGTCCCAGGTCTCGGCCGCCGCCAGCATCGCCAGGTTGGCTTCCATGCGATCGGCAATGCGGTTCAGGATGCCGGAGCGCTCGGCCGGCGAGGTGCGTCCCCACGCCGCCTTGGCCGCGTGCGCCGCGTCGAGCGCGCGCTCGATGTCGTCGGCGTTGGAACGCGGCACTTCGCAGAACACCTTGCCGGTCACCGGGGTGATGTTCTCGAAATACTGGCCGCTGGCCGGCTCGACCCACTTGCCGCCGATGAAATTGCCGTAGCGCTTCTTGAATGCAACGGGGGTACCGAATTTGCCGGGTTCAAGCATGTCCATCACTCATCTCCTGTCGGAATCGATCGTCGTTACGTCGACGTTGGGCTGGGGCTGCACAACTGCAGTCGCCTCTTCTCTTACACGTTCCGTGCCAGCCCTGCCGCGCGCCGCGGCACGCGCAATTCGCGTGCATTGACAAGGACTTGGCGAACACGCTCAGGGTTTCACCGGAGCCCGTTGCGGCGCCGTCGCGCGACAGCGCGCGACACCCGCGTTGTCGCGACGGATCGCAAACTGCGACAGTCGGCGCCGTCGCGCAGCGCGATGGTGGACAATGCACCGGCGCACATCGCGCAGCGTCGAATCCCCCGCATGCGAAGGCCCCACCTTTCCCGCGCACGCGCACTTCTGGTGCTGGCCGGCGTCAGCCTGCTGAGCGCCTGCGCGGTTCTGCACGGCTTCGCCCGGCAGCAGGATCGCCGGTACGCAAGCGTCGCCCCGGGGATCTATGCCATCGATCCACGCCACTGCAGCGTGATCTTCAGCGTCGATCACCTCGGCTTTTCGCAGTTCACCATGCGCTTCGACCGGGTTTCCGGACGCTTGGTGTGGCCGCCGGAAGGCATCGCGCACGCGCGCGTGCTGGCCCGCGTGGACACGGCCAGCATCGACACCAACGACGCCGCGCTCGACGCCGAACTGCGCGGGCCGTCGATGCTCGACTCGGCCAGGCGCGCGCACATCGACTGGAACGCGTCCGGCTGGCGCCCCACCGGACGCGACCGCGGAGACCTGCCGGGAGTCCTGACGCTGGGCCGCTCACGCGCGCCGCTGGTCCTGCGCGTGCGCTTCAACGGCTACGGCATCGACGCCGTCACCGGGGCGCCGACGCTGGGCTTTTCGGCGCGGGGAACGTTTTCGCGCGCACAGCTCGGCCTGCGCGCGTGGCCCGGGTTCATCGGCGACACGGTGCACGTGCGCATCGAGGCCGAGTTCGTGCGCGCCCGCGGTTCCACTGTGCCGGGGACGTCGTTCCGCCAAGGCCCCTGAGCGGCCAGGCCCGGGGCGGGGCGATCGTGCTTCCGACGCGCCGGACGCACGCGGATGGTGCACAATCGCCGGCATGGGAATTCGCGACCGCGACTGGTTCAGGCAGACTCGGCAGCAACCCCCGGCGGGGCCCCCTCCAGGGTACGTCCCGCCGCGCCGGCCGCCGGCCGGAATGTTGTCGATGGTCGTGCTCTGGTTGCTGATCGGCGGCGCGCTGTACCTGCTGGTGCAGAGCCTGATTCCCGGATTCCAGCGGGTGCACGTGCGCTCGGTCGAGGCGAACGCGGTGCTGCTCAGCCCCGACCGCTCGGGCAACTACACCCTTCCCGGATCGATCAACGGCGTTCCGATCACCTTCATGGTCGATACCGGAGCCTCGACCGTGTCCGTCTCCGCGGCCGAGGCCGAACGGATGCGACTGTCCGGCTGCGAGGGCATTGCCTCGCAAACCGCCAACGGGAGCACGACCGGCTGCATGGCGCTGGCCCGCGCCCTGCGATTCGGGCCTTTCAGCGCGCGCGACGTGCGGGTGGCGGTGCTGCCCCACATGCTGCCCGGCACCGCCCTGCTGGGCATGAACGTGCTCGCGCGCATGCAGATGATCGAGCAGGGCGGCCGCATGCTGCTGCGGCTGAACGGCGGCTGAGCACGCAGGCCCTCCGGCGCGGCGCGGGAGCGATCCGGCAGAAGCGAGACCGAGGGGGCGAAAAGCGATGCATGCCCTCCCTCGGAGAGGGCACCCTGGCGCGGCACGCTCGACCAGAATCTCCCCAAGGCCCGAGGCATGCACAGGCCTGAATACCCGAATACAAGAGACAAGGAGACAAGCATGAGACAGGCAAGCAGGCGCGTGCTGCGATCGGTCGTCGCGGCGCTGCTCGTGGCGGCCGGCACCAGCGGCTCGGCAATGGCCGGGCAACCCGTGGTCAACGTCTACAACTGGGGCAATTCGATCGGCAAGAACACCAACGCCGAATTCGAGAAGGCGACCGGAATCACCGTCCGGTACCAGGAATTCGATTCCAACGACACGCTGCAGGCCAAGTTGCTCGCGGGCGACTCGGGCTACGACGTGGTGGTGCCGTCGAATCCGTACTGGGCCCGCCAAGTCCAGGCCGGGATCTACCAGAAGCTCGACAAGAAGCTGATCCCCAACCTCGACCTGCTCGACCCGAAGATCATGCATCTGCTGGCGCAGGACGACCCGGGCAACGCATACGGCGTGCCCTGGAGCTGGGGCACCGACGGGCTCGGCGTCAACGTCCAGGACGTGCAGCGCGCACTGGGCAGCAAGCAGCCGCTCGACTCCCTGGCGCTGCTCTTCGACCCGGCGCTGGTGTCCAAGCTCAAGGGCTGCGGCGTGTCGGTGCTCGATTCCCCGATCGACGTGTTCGGCATGGCCCTCGTCTATCTGCACAAGAACCCGAACAGCACGAATCCGGCCGACTACCGGGCGGCGTATCGCCTGCTGACGCGCATCCGGCCGTACATCACCGAGTTCAACGTCGGCTCGTACATCAACGACCTGGCCAGCAACGACATCTGCCTCGCCCTGGGCTGGTCCGGCGACGTCAACGTCGCGCGCCAGGCGGCGCAGAGCGCGCACAAGCCTTACCACATCCGCTACGTCATCCCGCGTGAAGGCGCGCCGATCTGGTTCGACATGATGGCCGTTCCGGCCGACGCGCCGCATCCCGGAAACGCGATGAAATACATCAATTTCGTGCTCTCGGCCAAGCAGAGCGCGGACTTGACCAACACCACCTCGTATCCCAGCGCGGTGCCCAGCGCCAAGCCGCTGATCAAGCCGGCCGAGCTGTCCGATCCGGCGATCTACCCGTCAGGGGCGATGTTCGCGCGGCTGTTCGTCACCAAGCCGTTGCCGACGTCCATCCAGCGTCTCGAAACGCATCTCTGGCTGCAGCTCAAGGCCGACTGAGACCCCGTCGTCTTGCGTGTCGTCACGCGCCGCGGCCACTGGCCGCAGCGCGGCGGACCTCCCTACGCCTCGTTCAGGAATCATCATGAAGCAGATCTTCATTCCCGCGGCGCTTTGCGTCGCCGTGCAGGGCGCTGCATTCGGCGCCACGACCCCGTCCACCCAATCCCGGCAAATGCAGGAGTTGCGCAGCGAGGTCGGCGCGCTGCGCGCCGAAGTGGCCGCGCTGCGGCGCGCGCTGCCCGCGGCGCAATTGCGCGCCATGCGGCGCAAGGTCACGCGCATGTCGCTGACCGTCGGCCAGCTCGAGCAGGCCGCCACGCAGGGCCCGGTCGCCGGTCTGAGCGTGACCGGCTATCTGGACCCGACCTACGTCTACAACCGCGACCAGCACTCGGCCGGATTCCAGTTCGTCAACCACGATCCGGGCGTCTACAACTATTACAACAGCAGCTTCGGCGACGTCTACCTCGACATCAAGAAGACCTTCGGCGTCGGCGACACCGCGCCGTCGGCCGAAATCGTCATCGAGCCCAACCGCGGCGCCGGGTCGTCGACGCAAAGCGAATCGGGGGCTCTGGGCAACAACATCTTCAACCAGGCGCAGATCAACGTCCCGATCAACCTGTACACGACCGCTTTCGGCGGTTTGCTGCAGTCGCTCGCCGGCTACGAGCCGCAGCCGTCGAACATGATGTTGACGCTGACCCACAACCTGCTGTTCGATTTCAGCGAGCCGGCCGGCATGATCGGAATCGGTCTCAAGGGATCGAACTCGACCTACACGCATTTCTGGCAGGTCATCGTCGGCAACGAGCAACTGCGCACCGCGGCGAGCACGGTGACGGCGTCGGGGGCAACGGTGCAGGCCAACCGCGTGCCTACCGTTTCGGCCCGCTTCGACGACGCGGTGTCGAGCGCGCTGGATATCGGGGTGTCGGGCGCGCTGGGGCGTTCCACGCTGTTCTCGCCCGGGTGCACGACGGGCTTCGGCTACCAGTGCGCCAATCCGTCGGCCTACGGCACCTACCGCTACGTCGAAACCGACCTGACGTACACCGCAGACAAGACGCAGTACAACGCGCAGGCCGACTTCGGCGAACTCGGCGGCGGCGCGTGGAACGGCGGCACCGCGCGCTGGTACGGCGTGTCCGTGCTCGGCCATCGCGAATGGAATACGGCGGCCGTCGGGCACATGGGCGCGACGCTGCGCGCCGACTACCTGAACGACACCGCCAACGGCGGAGGCGGCGCCGGCATCATCTACGGCGCGGGTTCGTCCGACCCGCTCAACGGCTTCGGCGTCGATCCGACGTGCATGGCGGCGTCGGGCAACGGCGGCCTGGGCTGCCGGGGCACCGCACGCTATGCGCTCACCGGCGACCTGCTCTTCTATCCGACCCGCCAGGTCACGGTCAAGATGGAGTACCGCCACGACGGCGCGACCAATCCTGTCTTCGCGACCGGCCCCGGAACGTCGAGCCGGAGCAACGACCTCCTGGCCGCCGAGCTTCTTTACAGCTTCTGACCCACTGCGCGGAGAACCATCTTGCCTGATTCCGAACTTCGTTACCTGTCCGCCGGCGACGCGGTGCGCCGCTTCCAAGCGGGAACCCTCTCCCCGCCGCAACTGATGCGCGCGGTGCTCGACGCCGCGCACGCCCAGCGCGAGACGCTGAACGCGACGACGGCGATCTTCGCCGACTCGGCGATGGCCGCCGCGGAGGAATCGGCGCGCCGCTACCGCAACGGCACGGCGCGCGCGCTCGAAGGCGTCCCGGTGGCCGTGAAGGAGGAGACCGCGGTGCGCGGCTGGCGCACGACCTACGGCTCGCTGGTGCAGGACCGGATCCCCGAGGAGAACCACCCGATCATCGACAAGCTGCTCGACGCCGGCGCGATCCCGCACATCCAGACGACCACCCCGGAGTTCTCCTGCCTGGGCCAGACCTGGAGCCGGCGCTGGGGCGTGACGCGCAACCCATGGAACCTGCGCTACACCTGCGGCGGGTCGAGCGGCGGAACGGCCGCTGCGCTCGCCGCAGGCTGCGCGCCGCTGGGGACCGGAAGCGACATGGCCGGTTCGATCCGCATGCCGGCGGCGTTCCAGGGCCTGTACGGCTACCGGCCGCCGTTCGGCCGCATCCCCTGCGCGCCGGGCGACGAACTGTTCGCCTTTGCCGTCGAGGGTCCGCTGGCGCGCACCTTCGAAGATCTCGTGCTGATGCTCAACGTCATGGCCGGGCCGCATCCGGCCAGCTACGCCGCGCTGCCCTTCGCCGGCCTGCCGCAGACCTACGACGATCTCGCCGGATGGCGCATCGCGTACAGCGACACCCTGGGCTGCGCGGGCGTCTGCCCGGACGTGCGCCGCAACCTGCACCGGGCGCTCGACGGCCTGCGCCGGCGCGGCGCGGTGATCGAGCCGGTCGACATCCGCTGGGACCTCGACGCCATCAGCGACGTGCTCGTCGCCGGAATCTTCGGCCTGTACTACGGCGAATACCTCGCGACCATGCCCGAAGACGAACGCGCACGCCTGACGACCTACGTTCGCGCGACCTGGGAGAAGTTCGCCGGAAAGCCGCAGTCGATCGCCGCCGCGGCGGCGTGCGCGTCGCGGCTGCACCAGGACATGGAGCGCAAGGTGTGGGGCGCGGGCTACCGGGCGTTCATCTGCCCGACGACGTTCACGACCGCGGTCGAGGCCGACTTCGATCCCAGCGTCGATCCGACCGTCGCGGTCGGCGATGCGCAGCTCGAAGGCTTCCTCGGCTGGACGGCGACGCCGCCGTTCAACCTGCTCGGGCGCTATCCGGTGATCGCCGCGCCGACCGGTCGAGCCGGCACGGGCGTGCCAACCTCGATGCAGATCGTCGCCGCACCGTATCAGGACCACGCGGTGTTCCAGGTCGCGGCGAACCACGCGGCAGCGGACGTTACCGGCTTCTACACCCATGTCTTCCCCGAACCCCGCGCCTGATGCGGCGGCCGCCG
Organism: Pseudomonadota bacterium; assembly: GCA_021798395.1. Classification (GTDB taxonomy): domain Bacteria; phylum Pseudomonadota; class Gammaproteobacteria; order Burkholderiales; family Burkholderiaceae_C; genus Thiomonas_A. The sequence continues at coordinate 11,295 of JAJZHS010000009.1, read as the reverse complement.
CGGCGCCGGTCGGCCCCGGCGCCCCGTTTCTGCAGCTCAGCGGCCTGCGCAAGTGCTACGGCCCGACCGTCGCGGTCGATGCGGTCGACCTGACGATCGGACGCAGCGAGATCTTCGCCCTGCTCGGCAGCTCGGGTTGCGGCAAGTCGACGCTGCTGCGCATGCTCGCCGGCTTCGAGCAGCCGACTTCGGGGCACATCGTGCTCGACGGCGAACCGATCGAGCACGTCGCGCCGTACCACAGGCCGGTGAACATGATGTTCCAGTCCTACGCGCTGTTTCCGCATATGAGCGTGCAGGCCAACGTGGCGTTCGGCCTGCGCCAGGAGCGCGGCATCAGCGCGCGCGCGCGCAACGAACGCGTCGCCGAGGCCCTGGAACTGGTGCAGATGGAGCGCTACGCGCAGCGCAAGCCGGCGCAGCTGTCGGGCGGCCAGCAGCAGCGCGTCGCGCTGGCCCGCTCGCTGATCAAGCGCCCGAAGCTGCTGCTCCTCGACGAACCGATGTCGGCGCTCGACCGCAAGATCCGGCGCAGCACGCAGATCCAGCTCAAGCAGATCATCGAGCGCGTCGGCGTCACCTGCGTGCTCGTCACGCACGACCAGGAAGAAGCGATGGCGATGGCGCATCGCATGGCCGTGATGACCGAGGGCAGGCTGGTGCAGGTCGGCGCCGCGCGCGAGATCTACGAGCATCCGACCAGCGTGTTCGCGGCCGATTTCGTCGGCGTGTCGAATTTCCTCGACGGCGTCGTCGTCGAGGACGAGGCCGACCACGTGGTCGTGCGCTGCACCGACGCCGACGCGACGGCCTACGTCAGCCACGGCATCAGCGGCCCGCAGGGAATGGGCGTCACGCTGTCGATCCGACCCGAACAGATCACCCTATCGCGCCGCCCGCCGGGCCGGCCGCACAACTGGGTTGGCGGCACAATCAGCGGCGTCGCCTATCTCGGCAGCCACGCCATGGTCCACATGCGCCTGCGCAACGGCATGGAACTCATCGCACGCATCGCGAACGCCGGTTGCGCGCTTCCGGCGCGCGACGAGAAGGTCTATTTCGCGTGGGACGCGACCGCCGTCGTGGTCCTCGGTCACCAGCCATGAGAGCGTCATGAAGCCTTCCCCCTCCTCCGCGCTGCGGCGCGCGCTCGCCACACTGCGCTGCATCCTGCCGAGCGGCCGCGCGCTGGCCATCGGAATTCCCTTCGCCGCGCTGCTGCTGCTGTTCGTCGTGCCGTTCCTGCTGGTGCTGAAAATCAGCCTGGCGCAGTCGCGCATGGGCATCCCGCCGTACACGCCGCTGTTCACCCTGCACGCCGGCGTGCTCGACATGCGGTTGCAGATCCATCATTACGTGCACCTGCTGCGCGACGATATCTACCTGAAGACCTATTGGGCGTCGCTGCGAATCGCCGGGTTGACGACCGTGCTGTGCCTGCTGCTCGGCTACCCGCTCGCCTATGCGATCGCGCGCTCGGCGCCGGCGTGGCGCCGCATCCTGCTGCTCGGGGTGATGCTGCCGTTCTGGACCTCGTTCCTGATCCGGGTCTACGCCTGGATCGGCATCCTGCGCGACGACGGCTTCCTCAACCGGGTGCTGCTGGCGCTGCACGTGATCGCGCAACCGCTTCACCTGTACCACACGACGACCGGCGTCTACATCGGCATGGTCTATTCGTACCTGCCGTTCATGATCATGCCGCTGTACGCGCACCTGGAGAAGATGGACCTGTCGCTGCTCGAGGCGGCGTACGACCTCGGCGCGCGCCCGTGGGATGCGTTCGTGCGCATCACCCTGCCGCTGTCGCTCGGCGGCATCGTCGCCGGCTGCCTGCTGGTGTTCATTCCGGCGGTGGGCGAGTACGTGATTCCCGAGCTGCTCGGCGGCGCCAGCACGCTGATGCTCGGACGCGTCATGTGGGACCAGTTCTTCAACAACATGGACTGGCCGATGGCCGCGGCGGTCACCGTGGCCATGGTCGGCGTGCTGCTGGTGCCGCTCGCGCTGTTTCTCTACACCCAGGTGCGCGAACTGGAGGCACGGCCATGAAACAGGGCTTCAGTTCCACCCGCGCGCTGGTGCTCGCGCTCGGCTATTTCTTCCTCTACGCGCCGATCGTCGTGCTCGTGGCGTACTCGTTCAACGCGTCGAAATTCTCGACCGTCTGGACGGGGTTCTCGGTCCGCTGGTACGGAGCGCTGCTGCACGACCAGGTGCTCATCGCCGCCGCCTGGCTCTCGCTGCGCATCGCGTTCTACACCGCGTGCGCGGCGGTCGTGGTCGGAACCTGGGTCGGCTTCGTGCTGGCGCGGTTCGGGCGCTTCCGCGGATTCGCCGTCTTCGCCGGCATGGCGATCGCCCCGTTGGTGATCCCCGAGGTCATCCAGGGCATCGCGCTGCTGCTGCTGTTCATCGCGCTGCAGCATCTGATCGGCTGGCCGCGCGGACGCGGCCCGGTGACGATCTGGATCGGCCACGTGATGCTGTCGCTGTCCTACGTCGCCATCGTCGTCAGGTCGCGCGTCAACGAGCTCGACCGCTCGCTCGAAGAAGCCGCCATGGATCTGGGCGCGAAGCCGTTGAAGGTCTTTTTCGTCATCACCCTGCCACTGCTCGCGCAGGCCCTGCTGTCCGGCTGGCTGCTGACCTTCACCCTGTCGTTCGACGACTTCATCGCCTCGGCGTTCCTGTCCGGCCCGGGCAGTTCGACCCTGCCGCTGGTGGTGTTCGCGCGCGTGCGCGGCGGCCTGAACCCCGAGATGAATGCGCTCGCCACGGTGCTGATCACGCTGGCGACGACCGGAGTCGTCGGCTTCAACGTGTTCGCCTCCGCGCGCGCGCGCAAGCGGGCCCGCGATCGCAGCCTGGCGCAGGCCGGTGCGTAGCGGGTCGGTGCGTAGCGGGTCGGCTCAGCCGGCATCCTTGCACGCCCAGGCCCGCAGTTCGCGCACCGAGCGGATGCCGAGCTTGGCGTAGACGCGTTCGAGGTAGCACTTGACCGTCGTCGGACTGAGCTCGAACGCCTGCGCGACGTCGACGATGGTCCGCCCCGAAATCAGCATCTGGCAGGTCTCCAGCTCGCGCCGCGACAGCCGCACGTGTTCGCGCGCCAGCCGCAGCCCCAGCGTCATGACCAGCGACGCGCACGGCGCGGAAGCGGCCGCCAGGGCGGTCGGCGCGGTGCGCAGGTGCATGTCGAGCAGCGGGAAGATCAGCTCGCCGATGCGCCGCACGCGCGCCAGCTCGGCGATGGAAAACGGCGGCAGCCTGCGCGAGCGCGTCAGCGACACCGAGAAGCGCACGCCGTTGTGCTGCCGCGACAGGACCGATTCGTCGTGGATGTCGGCGACGTCGAACACGTTGCGCCGGAACTCTTCGTCGCGGATCGATCCGGCGCTGCGCTGCACGACGTGGATGCCCGCTCCGCACGGCGCCGCGTCGTTGATCGGGTCGCGCCGGTAGTACACCGAATAGTATTTGGCGATCACCGCGTCGAGGTGGTCCTGCGGCGCATTGCCTGCGCTGCCGAGCCACACCGGCAAGGCGTCGGCCGCCGCTTCGCCGGCCGGTGTCCGCAGGACGTCGACCGTGACGGCGTCGATCGGAACGAGTTCGATCAGGAACTCGCTCAAGCGCCTGATGAAGTCGTGCGTACCCGTCGCCGCGATCGCTCTGCCGAGTTGCTCCGGCCGGAGTTCGATGACCGGATTCGGGCACGTGGGCATGGGCGGCAACATCGTCAACGGAATCGCGCCGCCTTGCGGCGGCATCGAATGGCGGAATCCAGGAAGCGGGGAAAGTCTGCCTGCATTCGACATCGAACACAATCGGGGCCAGCCCCTGCACCCGGGTCGACCGCGTCAGCGGCAGCGATCAGCGGCGGCCGTGTTCGACCACCTTGCGCAGCAGCTCGGTGAACAGCAACCGTTCGCCGGGGGTCAGCGCGGCATCCATCTCGGCGTGCATGGCCGGGCTGCGCTGCTCGGCGTCGCGCGCCAGCGTCGCGCCGTCGGCGGTCAGCAGCACCCGCTGCGAGCGGCGATCGGTTTCGCTGCGCACGCGTTCGACCAGCCCGCGCTGCTGCAGCCGGTCGATCACCATGGTCAGGCTGGGCGCCGGCAGCACCAGGGCGCGGGCCAGCTGGCCCGGGGTCAGCGAGGCGTTCGCCCGCAGCAGCATCAGCAGCGAGTACTCGACCGGACGCAGCGCGAGCGGCTCGCCGATGTGGGCGTTGAACTGCCGCGTCGAAGCGACGTTCGCCTGGGCGATGAGATAGCCGATGTTGCCGGCCAGCACGCCTTCGCGCCAATCGCCGCGCGGTCGATGGGTCAACGGCGTGGGGTCGGTCGGCTGATTCGGCATCGGGCAGCAGTCTAGTCCACAGCGTCATGGATCCAGCGCCCCCGTGCGGCGCGCCGTTCAGGCGGCGGCCGGGTTCTCGAGCAGCAGCGCCATGCCCTGCCCGCCGCCGACGCAGGCCGACGCGACGCCCCAGCGCTTGCCGCGCCGCTGCAGTTCCCTGGCCAGCGTGAGGGTGAGGCGCACGCCCGTGGCGGCCAGCGGATGGCCGAGCGCGATCGCGCCGCCGTTGACGTTGAGCCGCTCGATGTCGAAGCCGAGTTCGCGCTGCACCGCGAGGGTCTGCGCGCCCTGCGCCTCGTTGATCTCGAACAGGTCGACGTCGTCGAGCCGCAGCCCGCAGCGCTCGAGCATCGCGCGGATGGCCGGTGCCGGGCCGATGCCCATGATTTCGGGCGGCACGCCGACCGCCGCCGCGCCGGCCACGCGGGCGATCGGCGACAGCCGGCGCGAGCGCGCGAATGTGCCCCCGACGACGACCGCAGCGGCGGCGCCGTCGACCAGCGCCGCGCTGTTGCCCGCGGTCTGCACGCCGCCGTCGTAGACGGGGCGCAGCTTGCCGAGCGCCTCGACCGGCGACGGCCGCGGATGGGTGTCGGCCTCCACCCGCCCGACCTTGCGCGGCAACTCGATGCCGCGCGGCGCGTAGCCGGCAAGCGCGAAGACCTCGTCGATCAGCGGCACGATTTCCGCCGCCAGCCTCCCCTCGGCCTGGGCCGCCAGGGCCCTGGCGAAGGATCGCGCGGCGTAGGCATCGACCTCGGCGCGGGTGATGCCGTACCTGCGCGCCAGGTTCTCGGCGGTCTGGATCATCGACACCCCGGCCGCGGGATCGTCGAGTGCCTCCCAGAGAAAGTCCTTGAACTCCACCGGCGCGCCGAGCTTGAAGCCGGTGCGATGGGTGTAGGCGGCGATCGGGTTGCGGGTCATCGACTCGGTCCCCACCACCAGCGCGGCGTCGGCATAGCCCAGCGCGATCTGGTCGGCGGCCTGGCGGAACAGCTCGAATCCGGTGCCGCAGATGCGCTGCACCAGGATGGCGGGAACCTCGATCGGCACGCCGCAGTACAGGCCGACGTGGCGCGGCAGGCAGTAGGCGTCGACGTCGGCCTGCGCCATCGAGCCGGCGATCACCGACCGGATGTCGGCGGCGGCGACGCCGGCCCGGAACAGCGCCTCGCGCCCGGCCTTGATGCCCATGTCGGTCGGCGACAGGGAGCCGAACGCACCGCAGTAGTCGACCATCGGCGTGCGCACGCCGTCGGCGATCCAGACATCGTTGAAACGCGCGGAAAAAGCATGCATCGTCGTCCTCGTCAGGAATGGGCGCGCAGCGCGGCCTCGAAAGGGATCATGCCGCGGCGGCGGCGGCCGCGGCGCGATGGGCCTGCGCCAGACCGCCCCAATGCGGCCGGAACAACCCCGGGTCCATCGTCCGCACGTCGCGCACGATGGGGGCGACGTCCATGTGCGCCAGCACATCGGCGTGCAGGTCGATGCCCGGAGCGATCTCGACCAGTTCCAGGCCGTCTTCGCGCAGGCGGAACACGGCACGTTCGGTGACGAACACCACCTCCTGCCGCCGCAAGGCGGCGTCGCGGCCGTTGAAGGTGATCTGCTCGACCCGCTCGACGAACTTGCGCGAGCGCCCTTCCTTGCGGATCGCCAGCCGGCCGCCCCCCACCTCCACCTCGAGCCCGCCCGCGGTGAAGGTGCCGCAGAACACCAGCTTGCGCGCCGAGCGGGTGATGTTGAGGAACCCGCCGCATCCGACCGGGCGGCCGTTGAACTTGCTGACGTTGACGTTGCCGTGGACATCGGTCTGCGCCAGGCCGAGGAAGCTCGCGTCGAGTCCGCCGCCGTCGTAGAAGTCGAACTGAGCGCTCTGCTCGATGATCGACTCCGCGTTGTACGCCAGCCCGAAATCCCCGAGCTGCGCCGGAACGCCGCCGTTCACCCCGCTCTCGATCGTCAACGACAGCAGGTCGGCCACCCCCTCCTCGGCCGCCACCGACGGAATGCCCGCCGGGATCCCGATGCCCAGGTTCGTCAGCGCGCCGGGGCGAAGTTCCAGCGCGGCGCGGCGCGCGATCACCTTGCGCTCGTCCAGGGGCATCGGTTCCAGCGCCCCCAGCGGGACGCGGACATCGCCCGCGAACACCGGATCGAACGCGGTGCTGATCGACTGCATGTGGTGCTCGGGCTTGCCGACGACCACGTAGTCCACCAGCATGCCCGGAACCTTGACCGCCTTGGGATGCAGCGAGCCCGCCGCGACGACCCGCTCGACCTGGGCGATCACCACGCCGCCCCATCGCTTTGCCGCCTGCGCGATGGCGAGCTGTTCGAGCAGCATGCCCTCCTTGTCGAGGGTGAGGTTGCCCTTCTCGTCGGCCAGCGTGCCGCGGATCAGCGCAACGTCGATTTTCGGCGGCGCGTAGTGCAGCCACTCCTCGCCGCCGAACTCCACCAGCTTCACCAGGTCCTCGGTGGTCCGGGGGTTCATCTTGCCGCCCTCCTGGCGCGGATCGACGAACGTGCCCAGCCCGACCTTGGTCAGCAGGCCGGGGGAGCGGTTGGCGATCTGCCGCGTCAGCTGCGACAGCGACCCCTGCGGGAAGTTGTACGCCTCGACATCGCCGTCCATGATCATGCGCATCATCTCCTTTCCGGTCTGGCCGAAATGGCCGGCGACGACGCGCCGGATCATTCCCGGATGCGCGAAGTGGACCATGCCGCCGCCGCCCGAATTGCCGATGGCGCCGCAGGCCCAGGTGCTGAGGCCGGCCGGATGGCCCGTGGCAAGGAAGCTGCGCTCGATGGCGATGAGCAACTCCTCGGGAAGCCCGGTCATGGCCAGGCCGCCGAGAAAGATGGTCGCGTCGTCCGGGATGTGCCTGCCGACCTCGTCGGCGCCGATGATGTGCATGGTTCCTGCCCGTTCAAAGCCGCGCCGGCCCGCCGCCTTGCCGCACCGCGGCCGACGCGCGAGTCCAGTCCGCGTAGATGGTTCATTATTGAACTAACAGCTAATGCGATATGTAGGTGTTTTCCCTATCGTTAGGCGTGTTATGAACGAACTACGCTCTGCAAAAAGGCTTCGCCGCCGAACCATTTCATTCCTGTTTGAACTTTTTGCCGCCATGACCCAAGCCCCCTTCGCGCCCCTTGCAAGCGGCCCGCTCGCCGGCCTCGACCTGCTGCGGATCAGCATCTCCGGACCGGTGGTGCATCTGCGGTTGATGCGCCCCGAGAAGCGCAATGCCATTTCCGACCCCCTCATCCGGCAGATCCACACGGCCTTCGTCAACCTGCCCGCGGGCACGCGCGCCGCGGTGATCAGCGGCGAGGGCGAGCACTTCTGCGCCGGACTCGACTTGTCCGAACTCGCCGAGCGCGACGCCGGCGACGGCCTGCTGCACTCGCGGATGTGGCATGCGGCGTTCGACCAGATCCAGTTCGGCACCGTGCCGGTGGTCGCAGCGCTGCACGGCGCGGTGGTGGGCGGCGGGCTCGAACTCGCCTCGGCCTGCCACGTCCGCGTCGCCGCCAGGTCCACTTACTACGGCCTGCCCGAAGGCCAGCGCGGGCTGTTCGTCGGCGGCGGCGGCTCGGTCCGGATTCCCCGCCTGATCGGAGTCGCGCGCATGACCGACATGATGCTGACGGGCCGCGTCTACGACGCCGAGGAGGGGCAGGCCGCCGGGCTGAGCCAGTACCTCGTCGACGACGGCGAAGCGTTGGGCCGCGCCATGGAGCTTGCCCAGCGCATCGCCGGCAACGCGCCGCTGTCGAACTACGCCGTGATGCACGCGCTGCCGCGCATCGCCGACCAGTCGCAGGCCGACGGGCTGCTGACCGAATCGCTGATGGCCGCGGTGGCCGAGTCCACCGACGACGCCAAGAACCGCATGCGCGCGTTCCTGGAAAAGCGCGCCGGAAAGGTCGCCAGGAGCTGAACGCATCCGGCAAGGAGGAGACCAGACATGAACCAAGCGCCTTACCGGGACGCGCACGTCGGCGGCTGCCTGGACGCGACCGCGCAGACCCGGCCCGACGGCACCACGCGGCTGCGCGCGACGGAGGAACTGCGCGGGTACCCGGACCGGCTGAGCGACTGCCTGGCCCGATGGGCCGAATCGGCGCCCGAGCGGACCTTCGCCGCGCGCCGCATCCGCGGCGGACCGCACGACGGACAGTGGCACCGAATCCGCTACGCCGAGATGCTCGACCGCGCCCGCCGCGTCGGCCAGGCACTGGTCGCGGCGGGACTGGACGCCGAGCGCCCGCTGGCCATTCTGTCGGGCAACGACCTCGAGCACCTCACCCTGATGATGGGGGCGACCTGGGCGGGCGTCCCGTACGTCTCGATTTCGCCGGCGTACGCGCTGCTGTCGACCGACTACGGCAAGCTGCGGCACATCCTGGCGCGAGTCACGCCCGGCATGGTGTTCGCCGCCGACGCGTCCTTCGGCCGCGCCATCTCCGCCACCGTCGCCACCGACACCCCGGTCGTGCTGACCGAAGGGCAACTGGACGATCGCGCCGTGCTGCCCTTCGACGCTCTGCTGCGCACCGAGCCGGGGCCCGAGATCGAGGCGGCGCACGCCGCCACCGGGCCCGACACCATCGTCAAGTTCCTGTTCACCTCGGGCTCGACCAACATGCCCAAGGGAGTGGTCACCACCAACCGCATGCTGTGCGCCAACCAGCAGATGCTGCGGCAGTGCATGGCGTTCCTGGCCGACGAGCCGCCTGTGCTGGTCGACTGGCTGCCGTGGAACCACACCTTCGGCGGCAACCACGACGTCGGAATCGCGCTCTACAACGGCGGCACCTTCTACCTGGACGACGGCAAGCCGACGCCGCAGGGAATCGCCGAGACCATCCGCAACCTGCGCGAGATCTCGCCGACCATCTACTTCAACGTCCCCAAGGGCCTGGAGGAACTGGCCCACGCCATGGACCGCGACGCCGCGCTGCGCGACGCGCTGTTCCGGCGCCTGCACGCACTCATGTTCGCCGCCGCCGGGCTCTCGCAGGCGGTATGGGACAAGCTCGATGCGCACGCCGTTGCGGCAACCGGCCGGCGGGTACGGATCCTCTCCGGCCTGGGCATGACCGAAACGGCGCCGACGTGCACCTTCATCGTCGGCACGCACGCCCGTTCGGGACTGGTCGGGCTGCCCTGCCCCGGCGTCGAGGTGAAGCTGGTCCCGGTCGGCGACAAGACCGAGATCCGCTTCCGCGGCCCGAACGTGATGCCGGGCTACTGGCGCGAGCCGGCGCTGACCGCCGCCGCGTTCGACGAAGAAGGTTATTACCGCAGCGGCGACGCGGTCCGCTTCGCCGATCCCGGCGACCTGCGTCTGGGGCTGCAGTTCGACGGCCGCCTGGCCGAGGACTTCAAGCTGGCCACCGGAACGTTCGTCAACGTCGGTCCGCTGCGCGCGCGGATCGTCGCGCTGGGACATCCCTGCGTGCAGGACGCGGTGATCGCCGGGGCCGACCGCGACGAGGTCGCGGCGCTGATCTTCCCGCGCCTTCCCGACTGCGCCGAACTCGCCGGGCTGCCGGCCACTGCCGACGCCGCCGCGGTGCTCCACCATCCGGCGGTCCGCGCCTTCTTCCAGCAACTGGCCGATGCGCTGTGGGACGGCGGCACCGGCAGCGCCAATCGTGTCGGCCGCGTCCACCTGCTGGCCGAACCCCCGTCGATCGACAACGGCGAAGTCACCGACAAGAACTCGATCAACCAGCGCGCGGTCCTCACCCACCGCGCCGCGCTGGTGCAGGCGCTCTACGCCGCAGACGGCGCGACTCCCGATCGGATCCTCCCGCAACGCAAGACCAAGGAAACCCAGCGATGAACATCACAGGACAGGCAGCCATCGTGACCGGCGGCGGCTCGGGGCTCGGCGCGGAGACGGCGCGCACGCTGGCGCGGCACGGCGCGAAGGTCGCGGTGCTCGACGTGAACGGCGAGGCGGCGCGCTCGGTCGCCGCCGAGATCGGCGGCTTCGGCCAGGCGTGCGACATCACCGACACCGCCGCGCTGGAACAGGCGCTGGCCGCGGCCGCCGAGGCGATCGGCCCGGCACGCATCCTGATGAACGTCGCCGGCATCGGCGGTGCCGGGCGCCTGGTGGGCAAGGACGGAACGCCGATGCCGCTGGAGGACTTCCGCCGCGTCATCGACGTGAATCTGATCGGCACCTTCAACGTCATCCGCCTGGTCGCGGCGCGCATGGCCGCGCTCCCACCGCACGACGACGGGGCGCGCGGAGTCATCGTCTGCACCGCGTCGGTCGCGGCGTTCGACGGGCAGATCGGCCAGGAAGCCTATGCCGCATCGAAGGGCGGGCTGGTGTCGCTGACCCTGCCGCTGGCGCGCGACCTCGCCAGCCACGGCATCCGGGTCTGCACCATCGCGCCGGGCCTGTTTCGCACGCCGCTGGTCGACAAGCTGCCCGCGGAGGTGCAGAGGTCGCTGGGCGCATCGATTCCGTTTCCGAAACGCCTGGGCGAGCCCGCGGAATTCGCCGAACTGGCCGCGCACATCGTCGGCAACGCCTCGCTCAACGGCGAGGTCATCCGGCTGGACGGTGCGCTGCGCCTTCCGCCGCGCTGAACCCCGTGCGCCCGCCCCGGCCTGCCAGCGGTCGCAAGGAGCGTCGTCGGCCGTACGTCTCCTGCGATTATATGAACGGCATTTGATTCAAACCAGACGACCGCTGCATTACCATTTTCCAGACCACCGATTGCGGCCAGGAAAACGATTTCCAAGGCGCCACGACATTCTCGCCGCGGCGCCACCTCACGGATAAAGTCCGCGCTCGGCGCGCGCCTGCAGCACCCGCTCGCAGGCGACGACGAAGGCCGCGGTGCGCAGCGTGATCTTCAGGCGCTCGGACGTGCCCCAGATTTCCTCGA